>JAGGTM010000083.1 GCA_021163745.1 bacterium | reverse complement strand
GTTTTTTTCGTATTAAAAATTTTTATTTTAAGTTGAAGAAATTTTTTATTGGAATTTCTTCTTTTATTATAATTTTTCTTTTAATTATTATTTTTTTTGCTTTAATAACTAGTTTTCTGGGAAAATTGGCTATAGATGTTAAGAGCAGATTAATAAATGATACTTTAATGTTTATGGATAAAT
Source organism: bacterium (assembly GCA_021163745.1). Taxonomy (GTDB): domain Bacteria; phylum Patescibacteriota; class Minisyncoccia; order Portnoybacterales; family JAGGTM01; genus JAGGTM01. Next base: position 3,521 of record JAGGTM010000083.1, on the reverse strand, counting down.
ATATATTGGGAGATTTTGGCTTTATTTGGTGTGATAATGTTAAATTTTTAAATTTTCTTGCCCCTATTATAAGTTGGAGTTTTGGTTTATTAGGGCTTGTGATGGGTATTGCTTTGATTGTTTTTTGGTTATATAAATCACGGTTTTTCTTTAGTAAATATATAATTTCTATGTCTTTGGTGCTTATTATTGCTCTGCCTTTTTGGCATTATTTTCCTGCTACTAGCCCCTCAAATGGTTATTTTGTAAATGTTTATAACAAAAAAATACCATATTGGATTAAAATAGATTTAAACAAGTATAATTTTGATAATTATTTTTTTAATTTCTCCAAGAAATTTTCTTCAAGTCAAGTTGCTCCGGTTTCTACTTTTCCATCTATGCATGTGGCTTGGGCAATTATAATTGCCTATCTTTTTTTTAAACTAAATAAAAAAACTGCTTTTGTTTTCTTTCCTTGGTGTATTTTTACTATTTTAGGAACATTTTGTCTTGCTCAGCATTATTTTGTAGATATTTTGCTTTCCCTTCCTTTGGTTTTGATTTCCATTTTATTTTCTTGTTTAATGGTAAAAATAGAGAAAAATTATTACAGGGAAAATAAAAGAGATTTTTTGGAAGAGAAATTGAAAAATGAAATAAGAAATGATTTAAAAATCATCCTCGATTTTATACTAAGATTTGTGAAACTGAAATAGTTTGTAAATTTTTTTTCTCTTTCTTATTTTTTTCTAGTTTGTTATAATTTTATTAGCATCCCTGCCACTTTTGCAGTAAAAGTGGTTCAAGATAAAGATGTGAATATATTTTTAATTTTCTATCATTATTTTATCTGGCACTATAGAGTTGCACCCAGAAAAATCCTTAAGGTTTTGAGGAATTTTTTGATATTCTTTTTTCATTTTTTCTCCATAGGCCTTCTTTTAAGAACATTATTTTATCCTTGGAGAAGAATTTTATTTGTTAAAACCGCTCCAGGATTTGATATAAGAAATTGGATAGAAATTAAAATAGCAAATATTTTTTCAAGATTTTTAGGCCTATTTTCAAGAATTTTGATAATCATTTTAGGGGTTTTTGCAGAAATTGTTTGTTTAGTTTTTGGGATTTTGATTTTAATTTTCTTTATATTTTTACCTGTTATTTTAGTTTATCTTTTTATTTTAAATATAAAAATAGGAATTATAATTTTTTTCTTTGTTCTAATAATTTTAGCAGGCCTTTTCTTTGAATTCTACCTTAAAGAAAACCCATATATTTTATATCCCTTTCTTGTTTCTCCTTCTATTTTCAAGAAGAAAGGGATAGTTACTATTTTTAGAAAAAGAGAGCTTGAAAGAGAGGAGGGGTTTATTTCAGAAGAAAATGTTTTAAAGAATATAGTTTCTAATTTTAAAAACGGCTTGGGTGATGTTTTTGATTATTATTCCTGTAAGATTATAAACTCTGCTTTTTCTCAAAACCCAAAGGACCAGGGAATTTTTCTTTCCACGCATCTTTTGCAGGAGGAGATAATTAAAAAGATTTTACTTCGTTTAGGTATTAATAAAAACGAGTTTGAAGATGTAATTTTTTCAACCATAAGATTTCCCGCTTCTTTAGTAAAAATATTAGAAAACGGGATAAAATTAAAAGAAGGCAAGGAAAAACTGGGTTTGCCAGATTTGTTTTACTCGCTTTATTTGAGCAATCGGAAATTAAGAGAAGACTTCGAAAAGAAGGGTATTTCATCTGACGATGTTAAAAAAGTAACAGAGTGGATAAGTGAAAAGGAAAAACTAATAAGAAAGAGAAGTGAATTCTGGCAGTTAGAAAATCTTTTAAGAATTCCTGGATTGGCTAAGGATTGGGCTTATGGCTATACAGTTAATTTAGATAAATACTGCAGAGATTTGACCAAAGAAGTAAAATTAAATCCCATAGATTTATATACCTTTGCCCACAAAAAAGAGCTTTTTCATATTGAGGAGATTCTATCGAGAAGAGGAGAAAATAATGTTATTCTAATAGGAGAAGAGGGGGTGGGGAAAAGAACTACGATAATGGGTTTAGCGCAAATGATTTGTGAAGGCAGAGTGCTTGCCCCTTTAGAATATAAAAGAATATTAGACCTGAATATAGAAGTACTTTTTTCAGGGGTTTCCTCCGGCTCGCAATTAAGGGAAAGGGTAATAAAAATATTTACCGAGGCAGAGTCAGCGGGAAACATCATAATGGTAATTGATAATTTTGGTAAGGCAATTACAGAAAAGATGTTTGAAGTCAGTTTTATGGATATAATTTTGCCATATTTAGAATCTAAGAGATTTCAATTAATAGGGCTGACCGATTACAAGAATTTCCATAGATATATAGAGAAAAACGGGATGTTAATGAAATTATTTGAGAAAGTAGAGATAAAAGAACCGGAAATTTCTGAAACCGAAAGTATACTGTTAGAAATTGTGCCTTTTTTCGAAAGGAGAATGGGTGTTTTGGTTTCTTTCCCTGCAATAAAAGAAATTGTAAGAAACTCAGAAAGATATTTGCCTCAAGTCCCTTTTCCGGAAAAAGCCATAGATATTTTAGATGAAATTTTAATATACATAAAAAACAGAAAGCCATCTGTAAAAATAATTTCTATTCCTGATGTAGATGAGTTTTTCTCTCATAAAACAGGAATACCTATAGGGGTAATCAAGCCGGAGGAAGGAAAACAATTGATAAATTTAGAGGAAGAAATTCATAAAAAAATTGTAGATCAAGATGAAGCAGTAAAAGTGGTGTGCAATGCATTAAGAAGGGCAAGAGTTGGCCTATCAGAAAAGAACAAACCCATAGGAGTATTTTTATTTTTAGGGCCTACAGGCGTAGGGAAGACTTCTTTGGCGCGAGCATTGGCAGAGATTTATTTTGGGAAAGAAGAAAGAATGATTAGATTGGATATGACCCAATTTAGAACTGATGATTCTATTTCTAAATTAATCGGAGATTTTGAGACAGAAAAGCCGGGGATTTTGACCTCAATGGTTTTAGAAAAATCTTATACTTTGATATTGCTTGATGAAATAGAAAAATCAGCCCCTCAAATTTTAAATCTGTTTTTAGAAATGTTTGATGAAGGAGTAATAAGAGATGTGTTTGGTAAGCCAGTGAGTTTCAGGAATACTATTATTATTGGAACTTCAAATGCTGGAGCAGAAATGATAAGAGAAGCAATATTGAAAGGTGAAAATTTAGATAAATTAAAGCCTTATATTTTAGATTATCTTCAGAAAAATGGAATATTCAGACCAGAGTTCTTAAACAGGTTTGATGCTATAGTTTTGTTTAGGCCTCTTAATTTTGAAAGTCTTTTAGAAATCGTACAGATGGAATTGGATAAACTAAATTCTCGCCTCAAAAAAGAGCACAATTTAGTTTTAAAAATTACCTTGGAATTAAAACAGAAAATAGCGCAATTGGGATATGACCCTTCTTACGGAGCAAGACCAATAAAGAGAGTAATTCAAGATAAAATAGAAAGTTTAATAGCAAAGAAG
>JAGGTM010000088.1 GCA_021163745.1 bacterium | reverse complement strand
TCCTGCAGTGAAAACATTTATCTTTTCTTTAAGAAATAAATTTTTAAAAATCCAAAAACCTAAAATAAGCAAAATAGCAAATCCAAAAATTCCTGTTTCTGAAAAAATATCTAAATATAAATTATGAGAAGTAATAGGATTTCTGTAATTTATATCAGAAGCAACATTTAAAGAATAGTTTCCTAATCCTGTGCCTGTGAATACATTTTTCCCAATTATATCCAAACTCTTTTCCCATATTTTTATTCTTTCTAAATTAGAATGTTCGCTTAAATCAAAGGCAGAGCAAAAGCGCAAAGAAAAAGGAGTTATAGGAACAATAAATATCAATAAAGAAAGCAAAATAACCACCGCAGTTTTTCTGTAAGAATTAAAAAGCAAAACACTTAAAAGGATCAAACTTATAATTACTCCAAAATACCCTCCTCTAGAAAAGGTAGTTAATGTAGTAAAAAACAATAAAAATGGAATTAAGAAAAATAACCTATAAAAACCAGATAATCTATAAATTAAAACAAAAATTATGCTTAATGGCAAAAGCATTCCGCAATAAAAAGAAAGCATATGGGAATCAGGAAAAATAGATATCGCCCTTAAAAAATCTTTTCCGTCAACATTAACCAACCAGCTTTGATACGTTAGAACCACAGAAGAAAAACTAATTCCAGAAAAAACTGGTAAAATATTTATAGCAAAAAAATTATATACCTTTTTAATTCCAAAGATAAATTGGGCAAAAAATTGAAGTAAACCAATTAAACTTACAAAAAAACTGCCCCCTAATAAAGCCAAACCGATTTTCTTAAACTTTCTATTAAAATTATTTGCAGACAACTTTGAATTAAAAACAATATATCTAACTAAAAAATATAAAGGAAAAATGGAAAAGAAATAAACCAACTTTCGCAATCCCCAAATAATGTTTTCTGCGTTAAACAAAGAAACAAAAGAGGCGAACAAAAAAGCAATTAAACAAAGACCTATAAAATCTATTTCAAAAAAGAACCTTCTGTTTTTGAGTTGCTTAATCAAAAATACCAGAAAAAATAGTATTATAAAAACTCTTAAAGAAGATAAATCAATTCCTTTAACAGGATTAAGGGCAATCTGAAATGGCAAATAAGCAATTAGAATCAGAAGCCAAGTAGTCATTTTATTTACCCAATTAACTCCTTTATTTCTTTCGTGGAAAATGCTTTTAACAAATAAATGACGAAAACATAAATAGCTCCTCCTATAATTATTAAAACAAATAAATTTAAAGAAGAAAACACAAAAAGAAACAATGCCATAAACACTGCCCCAATTAAACATTTGAGCCCACAACTAAAATTAGGAAGATTTTTAATAGATTTATAAATAACTATCAACATTAAAATAGTAACAAGTAATTCTGTTAAAACAGTAGTAGCGGCAGCAGCATAAAAAGAGTATTTGGGAATAAAAATTAAATTGCCAACCACATTAAATACAGCCCCTATTCCATAAATATAAGCCAAAAACTTTTGTTTTTTGAGAGAAATAATTTCATTGGAAAATAATACCCCCAAAAAAATGATTCCTGTGGCAATAATTAAAATATCAAGAACTTTAGAAGACAAAATAAAATTCTCTCCTCCTATTAAAACAACAATTTTTTTTGAAAGGAAAATAGTCCCTATTACCATAGGAACTATTATCATCAGTAGTATATTAAATGCTCTTTGGGTAACATATTTAAATTTTTCTATACTAGAAACGGCATATTTCGACATCAATGGCATAATTAGTCCTACAAACATAGCGGGGAAAAATAAAAGAGATTCTAAAATTTTATAAGAAAGACCATAAATTCCTACATCAAAGGAAGATTTCATTACCGAAAGCATAACAGCATCTAATTTAAAATAAATCATGGTTAAGACAGCAGAAATGCCCAACGGAAACGCTTCTTTTATCAAATATCTCCAATATAAAAAATCAAAACAAAAACCAAATTTGATATATTTTCTGGCAAAATAAAATACTAAAATAAAATTAACCAACGCCCCAAAAACTAAAGCACAGACAATAGATAAAAATCCAAAATCTTTCCAAATAAAAAAAGAAACTAAAATAAATTGAGTTAATCTCCCAGAAATCTCTGCTAAAGACGCTTTATCTATTCTCAGATGCTTCTGAAAGATTCCCATTAAAACCTGAGAATTAGACAAAAGCCAAAAACCAACTGCTCCTATCAATATCCCAATTTTAACATTTAAAGAGTATGGGAAAAACAAACCTATTAAAGGGGCCAGAATAAAACAAAAAAGTCCTCCGAAAAATTTTATAGTAAAGATATTGCCAATAATTCTCTTTTCGTCTGCCAAAGGCACAGAAATTTCTCTCACGCAAATTGAATAAAGCCCAAAATCGGATAATACGGAAAATATATATAAAAACGCCAGAATAGTAGTGTAATCACCAAACCCGGAAGCTCCTAAATACCTTGTAATAAAACCAAGTATAACTAAAGCAAGGGCTAATCCTATTGCCCTTGCTGCTATTGCTACTATGGTGTTATATGCTATTTTTTTGGCCAACATTCTAATTATTAATTTAAAATCGAAATTTGAAATTCTTTCGCTCTAAGTCTTTTTTTATTTCTTCGGTTTAATAACTACCTTCCTTTCTGGTTCTTCGCCGATACTCTCTGTTTTTATGTTGGGGAAACGAGACAAAGTTAAATGTATAATCCTCCTTTCATATGGACTCATGGGAGAAAGAATGTGGGGAACTCTTTCCTCCATTACCTGGCTTGCTATATCTTCTGCCAGTTTTTTCAATAATTTTAATCTGTGTTTTCTGTAATCATTTACATCCAAAATAAACGAGATGGACTGATTCATCTTTTTGTCTATTAAAATCCTGGCTATATGCTGAAGCGCTCTTAAATTGCTCCCTCCCTGACCAATTAAAAACCCTGCGTCTTCGGTATAAATACTCACAATAATATTATCTCTATCAGAAACATCAATAGAAACCTCTACATCAAATCCCATTATTTTTAACAATTCCCTTATAGTTTGTTTTATAATATCAAATTTATTCATAAAATTAAGCTGTCTTTTTTGTCTCCAGTCTCCATTGTTGGAATATCCCAAACAAAGTAATAACTATCCAATATAAAGCCAATGCGGAAGGCAAACTTCCTGCAATTAAAACAGTTATTATAGGCATAAAATAAACCATCTGTTTTCCTAATAAATAAGAAAAATCTGTCTTTTTGTCATTTAATCCACTTTTCGGTTCGTTCATCTTTGATTGAATAAATTGAAAAACACCCGCCAACCCCGCTAAAATCCAATTTTTCTCTGATAAATTAACTATTCCTAAAAACATAGGATTTAAACCCTCCGGTTTTGATATAAAAGCGTAAAGATTGTTTAACTCATTACCATTTATCCCCAAAAATACTTTATATAATGCAATCAAAATAGGAATTTGAATTAATATAGGTAAAAAACCAGAAAACGGATTAATCTTTGTTTTTTTGTATAATTTTAATAACTCCTCCGCCTGTTGAGATTTATCTTTGTATTTTTTCTGGATCTCCTTAATTTTTGGTTGAATTTCCTGTAATGTCTTTTGCGACCTAATCGCTTTTTGATTCAATGGATAAAGAACTAATTTAATCCCTACAGTTAAAACAATAATAGCAATGCCCAAATCATTTCCAGGAATAATATTAT
>JAGGTM010000064.1 GCA_021163745.1 bacterium | reverse complement strand
TTTTAAAAAAACAGGAATTATTTTTATAGGGAAAGAAATAACCGGAGGACTAGGAAGTATTCTTCAACATTTGGCAGTTTTTTTAGCAAAGGTAGGAGAGGTTGCATTTATCTCTGCACTGCAGGGAATGCAATATATTTTTATTTTAATTCTATCTATTATCTTGTCAGTAAAATTTCCTTATATCCTAAAAGAAGAACTGTCCAAAAAAATAATATTAAAAAAAACTATTGCCATTTTATTAATTGCGCTTGGTTTATGGGTCTTGGCAATTTCTTAACTTTTACCTTGGCAGTTTTTAACTTTGCCAACAGAAAATAAATATAAACTATGATTAAAAATAAAATTTTCTTGATTTTAACATTTATAATAATATTTATAGGAGTAATTTTACTTCTTTGGTTTTGTGTTCCAAAACAAGTTCCTCAAAAAACTGTTTTTGGAGTAACGTTTTCCAAAAGACAAGCAGAGGATTTAAATTTAGATTGGAAAAAAATATACATAGAGATATTAGATGATTTAAAGGTAAAACATTTAAGAATTCCTGTTTATTGGGATGAAATACAGCCAAAAGAAAATCAATACAATTTTAAAGATTTAGATTGGCAAATAAATGAAGCGAAAAAGAGAAATGTAGATATAATTTTAGTAATAGGAAGAAAGCAACCTCGCTGGCCAGAATGTTTTATTCCAAACTGGGCTTCTTCTGATTTAAAAATCCAACGTCAGCAAATTCTAAATATGTTAGAGAAAGTTATAAGAAGATATAAATATGAAGAATCTATATGGGCTTGGCAAATAGAAAATGAGCCATTATTTCACTGCGGAATTTGTCCTGAATACAATAAAAAATTTTTAGATAAAGAAATTTCTTTGGCAAAATCGCTAGACACAAGACCAATAATTATTACGGACAGCGGAGAATTCAGTTTATGGATAAATGCAGGAAAAAGAGCGGATATATTAGGAACAAGTTTATATAGAATAGTCAGAAATAAAATTCTTGGATATATTAGTTATGAATTTATTCCCGTTTCCTTCTATCAAAAGAAAGCATATTTGATTAAAAAAATTTTTCCAAATCTTAAAGATATAATTATTATTGAATTACAAGCAGAACCCTGGGTAAAAAAATTACCTATTAATATATGGCCCATAGAAGAACAGTTTAAAACTATGGATTTTGAAAGATTCAGGCATACAATTGAATACGCAAAAAAAGTTGGCTATTCAAAAACTTATTTATGGGGAGTAGAATGGTGGGTATATCTAAAGCAAAATAATCACCCAGAATTCTGGGAAAAAGCAAAAGAAGTGTTTAGAGATGAACGATAACTAAACCTGCATTCTCCTTCTGAAAATTTGACATATGATTTAATTAGGGTATATTAAAAAAATAACAGTTCAAAAATAAAATAAGGAGGGAAAAGATGACAGGAGGACCAAATTTTGATAGATTCAGAACTTGGGAGGGAGAAATTATTCAAATAAAATCTCTCCCTAGAAAGATAGCGGAAGGAAATATTAATTTAGAAAAAGAAATAGAGATTCCTTTGGAAATCAGAGAGCACTGGGAATATACAGCAGCAGCAGGACGTGCTTATATAGCGGTACACCCAAAAGGTATAATTCAATTTTGTACATTAAAAACAAATAACGAAGCAGCAAAACAAGCAGTAATGCAACAATTAAAGGAAAAAGGATATTATAAATCAAAAAATAAATCGTGGAAATACTATCCATTTCAAAACCAGAAGGAAAAAATTAAAGTGACTATCAAGAAGTCTCCCTCGGGAACAGAAATTCAAGTACAGACATAAAATTTTTGGCCGCAAAAAAGCGGCCATTTTTTATTTCTAATTATTTTCTTAAAACAGATAAAAACTCATTAATTATATTAACTTCTGGCAATTTTAAAATGTGTGAAATTAACATATATACAAAAATACCTATACACCCACAAATAATTCCCTGAATAAAACAACCAAATGCAGTATGGGACCCTATTAAAAATCCAGTCAAAATTAAACTAATGTAAGAAAAAAAAGCAGAAACAGAAGCAGAAAATACTATTTTGCACAAACAAACAAAGATATTTCTTTCATCTAAAAATCCAATTTTCTTTTTTAATAAAATCCACAATAAACTAAAATAAATAAAACTCCCCAAAGAATATCCTAAAGCCAGTCCTGCCACATCCAGATATTTAATCAAAATTAATGCGCTTGCCAAACGGACACTTATACTAATAATACCCACAAAAAATGGAGTGAAAGTATCTTCTATGGCAAAGAAACCGCGAATTAATAAAAGAATTAATGCTTCGGCAAAAACCCCAATACAAAACAAACTCAATGTCAAACTGGTTAAGTTAATGTCTTTTAAAGAAAATTTTCCAGTGCCTAAAATTACCTTTACTAATTGATATCTTAAAACAATAAATAAAAAAGAAATAGGAATAATCAAAAATAAAATTTTTCTACAAGCAGAAGAAAAAATAGATACAAATTTTTCTAAATTCTTTTCGGCAAAAGATTCTGATAAATACGGAAACGAAGCAATAGCAAAAGAGACCCCAAAAATACCTAAAGGAAAAGCATAAAGATTATAAGAAAAATTATAAATTGTGATACTCCCCGAAGATAAAAAAGAGGCAATTATTGTCATACCTAAAAAATTTATCTGCGATACTGCCAAAGATAATGTTCTCGCAGGCATTAATCTTAAAATTCTACGGATACCGGCATCAAATAAATCTAAAATGAATCTATAATGAAATCCGCAAGAAATCGCGGAAGGAATTTGAATCAACATATGCAAAAATGCTCCCAATACTACTGAAAAAGCAAGGCCATAAAGCCCGAATGGTTTTATTAAAAATAAAATTCCAAAAATAATCCCTAAATTATACATAACCGGAGCCAATGAATAAATAAAAAAGTTTTTAAATGACTGAAGAATTCCTCCTAAAATCGCACTGACGGACAAAAAAATGGGAGACAGAAACATAATCCTGGTCAGTTTTACAGTCCATAAAATTTTCTCTTCTGAAAATCCGGGAGCAATCAAAGGGACTATGAAAGGAGCAACAATTATTAAAATTCCGCAAATTATTATAGTAGAAAAAAGTATTAAATTTAAAATATTATTAGCAAGTACCCATTCTTTACCGGAATTTTTCTTGCTTCTATAAGATATAAAAACAGGAATAAATCCTGCGGAAATTGCTCCCATAACAATTAAGGAATAAACTAAATCAGGAATTCTAAATGCACAATAATAAATATCTAGTTCGTCCCCTGCCCCGAAAGTTCCTGCAAGCAATCTATCCCTTATTAATCCAATTATTCTTGAACATAAATAAGAAACTGCCAGAATAATGGCAGC
>JAGGTM010000093.1 GCA_021163745.1 bacterium | reverse complement strand
TCTATATGCTCTTGATATTGATTGATCGCCTGAAGTTCCCCTACCAAATCCTTTCTTAAATTTTCTAAATCGCTGTTATTCATAATTTTATAATTTCTAAAATTTTTAAAAAAATTAACCTCCGACCTTTAAATTTCAACCTTGTTTTTTTACTCTTCCGTTAGTAAATCTGAACCAAAAATTCCCTTGGAGTAACTATTTTTATTCCTTTATACCTTTTTATTTCTAAAAGATGTTTATCACCAGAAATAATAAAAGAGGCTTTTGCCTCTAATGCGCACTCAATGATTTTGCTGTCAGAAGGGTCCTTTTTAACAATATTCAATTTCTTTTTAGGGTAAGTGATTTTACTATTAAAAACTATGGTCTCTAAATATTCTTTTACTTTTTCAGGTGGAAGTTTGAATTTATATAGTAGCCTCTCTTTAAGTTCTTTCAAAATTTGAGGTGAAACAAAATTTAAAACCGCTCCTTCTAAAATTTTTCGAAATATCTGATAAGGAGCGCCTTTCCAAAATAAAGCTGAAATGAAAACATTCGTATCTAATACAACCCTAATCATTCTCTAAGACTTTTTTGAGAGTAATTTTTTTCTTTCTCGCAAAATCCCTTCCCCATTTAGCTAAATTCTCAAATCTCTCTAAACTTTTCAATAGTTTCTCTTTTTTTTCATACTCTTCTAATTTTTTTTCAAGCTTTTGATACTTCTCTAAATCTAAAATTGCCACTCCATCTCTTTTCTTAATAATATCTTTTTTAATTAAAATATTCTTATTTGCCATACAATCTAATGTTAGCAAATAAGATTTCAAAAATCAACTAATAATTCTCCTTCTAATTCCTCTTTTTATCTGCTTTAATTCAAAATCTTCCATGAAAAATAATTTTATCCCGGTAGTTTTCAACCTTTGGAAAGGTTTTTTTGAATTCTTCTTTAAAAATTTTTATTCTTTTTAGCTTAGATAATGTTAAAAAATCTTTCAGTATTAATTTGATATTTTATTGCTAAAAACCTGAAAAGATTTTTTAATGAATGCCAGATCTCATTTTCATCTAGGTCGCTTCCCAAAACATGGCTTTGCCACCAGCGAGGAAATTCATATTTAGCAAATTCAAGTCCAATTTCATCAAAATTTATAAAACCCAACCACATAGCCCGTCTAAAAAATATTTCAGCAACTTTTAAATTTTTCTTCACTATTTCAGGCGACCATTTTTCTTCGTTAGTAAGATAATCTTGATATTCTGGCAAGACCCTTTCTTGAACCCACTTTTTAAAAGGTTTTTGCAATTGTTCTACTTCTCTCGTCATTGCCCAATACTCATCCCAGGACATTTTCTTTCCTCCAACAATAAAATCTGGCATCTTCTTAGTTTTTTTCTTTAAATCGGGATGTTTTTTCAATGCTTCTTTTGCCAATTGATTTGGCGATTTCCCACCCAAAATTTGGTGAGGAAAATAATTCCAAGCATCAGCAAAGGTATGAAGAATTTCATTTAATTCATCAATGGTTTTAACATTTTTTAAATAGCCCAAAACCTTTTTATTAAATCTATTTGAGGCCTCCACCACTGTTTCTCCGCCTTCCTCCCAGATCCAATCTTTAATCATTGAAACCGTCAACCTCTCAGTAAGATTATATTTTTCAATTAACTCTTGAATTTTTTCCTCTATTTGCTTTATCTTTTCAACTTCCTCTGAGTCCAATTGTGATTCCCATTTTTCTCCTAAAAAATCATTATAGATTTTTTCATAAAATTGACTTTGAAGCAAAACTTCGTTTAACAATTGTTGTAAACTTTTGTAAACACCCACCGGTAAACTACTGATATATTTGTATCTATTAAATTTTGGTTGCCAGTATTTTTCTAAAAGTTTTTCTACCCTTTCAACAAAAGAGCCAAAGCGATTCTTGTTCTTTTCAATTTTTTCTTTCTCTTCAGGACTAATTTTTTCTTTAAAATCCAATTTTAAATCAAGCCTAATATCAATAATTAAATAATCGGTTACCCTGACAATTGCCCGTCTAATTTTCCCTGAGGGATGTTGAATATATTTTAAAATAAATTCAGCCCACTGCTCAAAATATTCCTCTCCAATTGCTAAAAAGGGCCATTTGAGAGTATTAATAAAATAGGCTTGGTGGTCAATATCTTGGATTTCATCAAATCTTTTAATTTCCTCAAGAAAAATTGAGAAATCTTTTTTACCCTCTTCTCGTTTGGGGATATTAACTTCATACCAAAATTTTTCCACTTTCTTTTGGGCTCCTTTTACTTCTTGGGGAGAACCGGTTTTGATAATTTCTATTAAATTTTTAAGAGGATTGCCATTCATTTTTTATCTCAAAAAATCTTCCATTAATCGCTTTTTCATTTCTAAAGCAATCTCATAGTTGGGTCTATAAGAAAGAGCTTTATCTAAAAAATAGAAAACCTTCTCTAATTTCTCATTATCTAAGAAAGAAACCATAGCATAATTTAAATAAAATTGATGAGCGATATCACTTGCTCGAAAATATGGTTCCTGATCTCTTAAAAATTCTTTTATCTGGTGAACCCGCTCCCTATCTCGCTTTTTAGGGTTCACTTGCATCTCTTCTAATTCCTCTATTGCCTGAAAATAATTGTCTTCAATCTGAGCCATTTTCAAGCCAAGAAAATCTGGTACATTTTCTGGGAAAACTCTTAAGCCAACTTTATCAATTAATTCTTCTGGCCAGTTCGCCTTTTTTCTTTCTTCAATAATAATTTCTTTGATGGTCATAGGTTTTTCTTTTTTCTCAAGGAAAGGCTGTTCTAAAGGAATTCTCTCTAAAAATTCATTTTGAAATTTCTCAAAATCTTTCTTTATTTCCAAAGGGTTGGCCAGCTGATCTTCATTTTCTATCAAGCGTTGATTATATTCTTCAATCAATTTGTTCACAAAGTTCCACTCCAAGGGACCAAGAGGATATTTTTCAAAATGTTCTTTTGGAGTTATTCCTCCGAGATCCTCCAGGGGGATAAAGTTAATCAAGGTCAAAATTGAAGGAATGTAAAGCTCTCCGGCTTTATTGTCTTTTAAAGCCATTATCCTTTTTAAAATTCCCAAGAGAAGAAGAGACTGAAAGGGAGTTTTAACCTTTGAGAGTTCATTTTTAATCTCTTCTATGGAAATTTTATATGCTAAACCAATTCTCTTCAGAGCTTTCTTTATATTCTTTTCAGATTCCTCCTTGCTTATTCTCAAAGTTAAACTGTTTTGAAATTGATTCATAATTTTAATTAATTCAGTAATCTCGACTAAAATTAATCCCAATTTTATTTTTTACCTCTTAAAACCTTTCAAACGTTTCACCAACTAATCACCAACTAATAACCGCCTGCCTCAGAAATTATCCAATAACATTCTGATATTCTGCAGAACATCAGGATATTTCTATTTCTCTAAAGGAATAAGATTGTTTAATTTCAATTTTAACCTTTGTGTTTTGCATTATATAAAATCTGGCAAAATCTAATTTCCAACCACAGCTTTTTATGGCTAAATGTAAATTATTACTATCTATAAAGCGTAAACTATTTTATCTTTAATGTTTTTCATATCCAAAAGATTCTTTTATTGAATTAAAAGTTTGGTAAAGTATGGATTATATTAACATTAAAAATCTTAAAGGCACTTTAACTATAGAATTATTAACAAGTTCCAGTTTTCTACTGCCAATGACCAACCCGTATTGGGGATTTCTTACTTTTTTCATTGTATTCTGCACTTGTTTTATCTCTTCTTTATTAAAACCAACCTCAATAACTACATTCTTTTTATTTTGCAAACCCAACACAAAATCAGCGCCGTTTTCAGCAATATCATAAGAAAGTTTGGGCGCGCCAAAAACATAATTTCCTTTAATGTCTTTTTGAAAAATTAAAGCAAAATAATCTTCCAGTTTTTTTCCTTGTATGCTCGAGGGATAATTATTATTTAATATGGCTGATCTTAAAGATGGCGTAATAAAGAGATATTTAGGTGTCTTTCTGGTAGTTCCATAGGTTGTTCCGTAAGTTTTCACTTT
>JAGGTM010000015.1 GCA_021163745.1 bacterium | reverse complement strand
TTACATCTTCCGGCAAAATTCCTCCTATTAAAGAATGATATAAATTGAACGGCAGCTTTGAGAAACTAATACCCACTCCGGAAGTAGCATTGGCCTGAGGATCAATATCAATCAAAAGAACATGCTTCCCGAAAGCAGCTAAATAAGCAGCCAGATTAACTGCGGAAGTAGTTTTGCCCACACCGCCTTTTTGGTTTACTAATCCTATTATTTTTGGCATATTTTGTTTCTTTCTCTTTTATAAAGAAACTGAAAAACTATACCTCCTAAAGTCAAAATAATTAAATTTATTCCAAACCCTAAAATTCCTAATATCAACAGAAAATTCCCGTTACGAGATCCCAAATAACTGAAAATTAATCCGACTAAAATGAGAAACAAAGAAAAACACAAAATTAAAACCTGAAAGGACCAAACAATAAGATTGATTCTTTTGTTCTTAATAAATGAGTTAAGCAAAACACAAATTATAAAACAAACTCCCAACGGAGAAAAAATCCATAATAAGGTTAAAACAAAACTAATCATAAGGGCTATCAATAATAATTTTAAGGAGTATAAATCGGAAAATGGAATGCGGTTTAAAAAAGCTCCGGAAGAAATAAAGCCTCCTCCCAAGCAAATATCCGGAAAAATTAGAAATAAAGAAATTAAAAATATATAAAAATTGTATTTAGTCATCTCAATAAATGTATTGATAATATGCCCTCGCCAGGATTCGAACCCGGAACTTCTGCTCCGAAGGCAGACATGATATCCGTTTCACCACGAGGGCTTGTTTTTATTTTAACTAAAAATAAATCGATTGTCAAAATGCAGAGTTTAAGATAAAATGTATTCATATGAGAATTCCGAAATCTGTAAAATATGCCCTGCAAAAACTTGAAGAAAACGGGTTTGATGCATATATCGTTGGTGGATGTGTAAGAGATTTGCTTTTAAAAAGAAGGCCCAAGGACTGGGATATTGCCACCTCGGCAAAACCGGAACAGATTCAGAAAATTTTTCCGGATTCCTTTTACCAAAATAAGTTTGGGACGGTTACTGCGAGAATAAAAGAAAGGAAAAACATAAGAGAAATACAAATAACCACATACAGAAAAGAAACAAAATATACAGATAAAAGACACCCAGATAAAGTAAAATGGGCCAAAACTCTAAAAGAAGATTTAAAAAGAAGAGATTTTACTATAAATGCGATGGCAATGGAAATAGCACAAAACACAAAGCGCCCGCTCCGAAGGAGCGAGGCTCACCCAGTAGAACTGGGCGGCAAAGCGCAAGGCCACAATCTAAAACTCAAAGCTAATAAATTTAGAATTATTGATTTATTCAATGGGCAGCAGGATTTAAAAGATAAGTTAATCCGCGCAGTGGGTAATCCAAAAGATAGATTCAGCGAGGATGCCTTAAGAATGATGAGAGCAGTAAGGTTTGCGGTAGAATTGAATTTTGATATTGAAAAAAATACTTTCAATGCCATAGAAAAAAATGCTTATTGGATTCAGGCAATTTCAAAAGAACGAATTAGGGACGAACTTATAAAAATTATAATGTCAGATAAACCTGATAAGGGAATAGAGCTTTTAAGAAAAACCGGCCTTTTAACTTATATCATTCCGGAATTAGAAAACGGAGTTGGCGTAAGCCAGAATAGGCACCATATCTATACTATTTATACGCACTTAATTCTTTCTCTAAAATATGCCGCTTTAAGAAAATATAATTTGGCAGTAAGATTAGCCGCTCTTTTTCATGACATTGCAAAGCCGCAAACAAAAAAAGGAGAATGGCCCGATGCCACTTTCTATAATCATGATGTATTGGGAGCAAAATTTGCCATAAAAATTCTACAAAGATTAAAATTTCCCAAAAAACTTATTGAGAAAGTGGCAATTTTAGTAAGAAATCATATGTTTGTTTATGATATAGAAAAAGTAAGCGAGGCTGGCGTGAGAAGATTAATAAGAAGAGTTGGAATGGAAAATATACCCGATTTAATAAAACTAAGAATTTGCGACAGGCTGGGCTCAGGATGCCCAAAAGCAGTTCCATATAAATTAAGGCATTTACAATATGTAATAGAAAGGGTTTCCAAAGACCCTATTTCAGTGAAAATGCTGAACATAAATGGCAATGATATTATGGATGCATTAAAGATTTCTCCGGGACCAAGAATAGGGCTTTTGTTAAACGCTTTATTATCAGAAGTATTAGAGAACCCAAAAAGAAACAAAAAAGAATATCTAATAAAAAGGGCGAAAGAACTTAATAAGTTGTCTGATAAACAATTGAAAGAGCTTACACAGAAAGTAAAAGAAAAAAAGGAGGAAGTGGATATGGAATTAAAGCAAAAATATTGGGTAAAATAAAACTTATGGAAAAAATTAAAATAAAAAATGTATTAATCAGCGGAAAAATAAAAGATATTTTAATTTCTGAGGGAAAGTTTCAGAAAATCAAAAAAAACATAAAAGAAAAAGCAGATATAGAAATTAAAGAAAAGAAATTAGCAGCATTTCCTATTTTTTTTAATATGCACACTCATCTAAGTATGACCTTATTTCGCGGAATAGGAGATGATTTACCTTTAAAAAAATGGCTAAGGTTTAAAATCTGGCCGAGAGAACTGCTTTTAAATGAGAAAAAGATAAAAGAAGGAAGCGAAATTGGGGTAAGAGAATTAAAAAGAACGGGATGCGCATTTTTTTGCGACATGTACTGGTTTCCTTATGAAACCGCAAAAATAGTAATGAAACATAAAATCGGAGCAATTTTAGGAATTCCATTTTTTGACAAGGCGCCTTTAATTTTTTCTAAAAAAACTGCTTTAAAAAATTTTTATCAACTTAAAAAAACAATCAAAAACTATCCTCTTATTAAAATTGCTATTGCTCCCCACGCAATTTATACTGTGTCTAAAAATAATTTAATCTGGGCAAAGGAATTTGCAAATAAAAATAATTTATACTTTCATATTCATTTATCAGAAACAAAAGAGGAGGTAGAGTTTTGTAAAAAGAAATATGGAACAAGGCCGGTGGAATTTTTAGATAAGTTAAAAATCCTAGACAAAAAGACAATTTTAGCGCACTGTGTACATTTAAATGATAAAGAAATAAAAATTTTGGGGAAAAGAAAATGTTTAGTGGTCTATTGTCCCTGTTCTAATATGAAACTGGGAGTTTGCGGAACAATGCCCTTTAAAAAACTAAAAAAGGAAAATGCATTAGTGGGTTTAGGCACAGATGGGCCTGCTTCTAATAATAGTTTAGATATGTTTGAAGAAATGAAAATGGGAGCATTGCTTCAAAAACATTCTTCCTGCAAACCTGAAGAAATAAAATCAAAAGAAATTTTTGAATCTATAACAAAAGTTCCTGCAAAATTTTTAGAAATGAAAAATGAAATAAAAGAAGGATATCCTGCGAATTTTATCTTAATAGATCTAAGCTTGGAAGAATTTTCAAAAGGAAAAGATTTAATTTCTCACCTAGTTTATTCTACAAACTA
>JAGGTM010000071.1 GCA_021163745.1 bacterium | reverse complement strand
GTGGTGCGGGGTTTACCATTATTTGACATATTTTTATATTTATTTATAATTAAGTATGGGTTTATAAATTTTAATTTGAACTGAAATTAATCACTATAATTACTGTTATTTTTTATCCAGCACCATTTTGTCACAAAGACAAAAGTGGTGTTGGATGGTACGGGGTAAAAATATGGCAAAACTAACTTATGTTTCTGAGCAACCTGATAATGATTTTCAAGAAAAGGTAGAAAAAATTAAGAAAAAATTGAAAGAGTGTCAAAAACAAAAAGAAGAATATTTAAGAGGATGGCAAAGATGTCAGGCAGATTTCATAAACTATAGAAAAAGACAAGAAGCAAATATGGGGGAGTTAAAAATTAACATTCAAGCGGAGGTGTTTAGAGATATATTGCAGGTGTTGGATAGTTTGAATTCCGCTGTAAAACATAGCAAACCTAAAAAAGGCCGCGAAGAGATAAGTTTAATAATGGACCAATTAAAGAAAGTTTTAGACAGATACAACATAAAAGAGATTGAATCGGTTGGAGAAAAATTTAATCCGGAGATACATGAAGCAATAGCTCAAGTTGAGTCTTCTAAAAAATCTGGAATTATAATAGAAGAAATTCAGAAAGGGTATACAATAAATAATAAACTGTTAAGGCCTGCTATAGTAAAAGTAGCGAAATAAAAACTGGCGTTTAAACTCCCCAGGGTCATAACTTGTCTATAATATTTATATATGCCCATTGGCCATAAACTGAATTACTCAAAAGTATGGGTTTCTGCGTCCGAAAGACAAGTTATGACAGTAAGGAGAAAAATCGCCGGTTTTAAAAAATGCCTATTATAAAATGGAGACCATTCAAAGACTTAGAAAAACCATTCTCTCCTTTTCGTCTTCCCGATTTTTTAGAAGAGGAAGAATGGGTTCCGTTTGTGCCTACCTTTAGAGAGCAAGAGCCAGCTGTAGATATTTATCAAGATAAGAATAATGTGTATGTGGAGATGCCACTGGCCGGAATTAAGCCAGAGAATGTAGAAATTTCTATAGAAGATGATGTTTTAACTGTTCAGGGTAAAAGCGAGGAGAAAAAAGAAATTAAGGAAAAGGATTATTTAAGAAAAGAAATTCGAAGAGGTGCTTTTAGGAGAGTAATAAAATTGCCCGTAGAAGTAAAAGGGGAAAAAGCAACCGCAGAGTTTGAGTCTGGATTATTGAAGATTACTATTCCCAAAATTACAAAGGCAGCGCCTAAAGCAAAAAGAATTCCTATTAAAGTGAAAAATCGCTAATATCACTAAATCACTAATTTGCGCTAATGTCTCGCTAATTTGCGCTAATATTAGCGTAAATTAGTGCTGTATTAGCGTAGGTGAAATTCATGAAAATTATTGGCATAGATTTAGGAACATCAAATTCTGCCGCATGCGTGATGGAGGGAGGTAAACCCACTATAATTCCTCCGGCAGAGGGAACTATAGTAGGAGGAGGTAAGGCATTCCCTTCTTATGTGGCCATTACAAAAGATGGCGAACTTTTAGTTGGAGAACCGGCAAGAAGACAGGCGGCAACAAATCCCGAAAATACAGTTACCGCATTCAAGAGAAAAATGGGAACGAGAGAGAAATTTAAACTTGGAGATAAAGAGTATACTCCTCAGCAGTTGTCGGCATTTATTCTTCAAAAGATTAAAAAAGATGCAGAAGCGTTTTTAGGAGAAAAGGTAGAAAAAGCGGTGATTACCGTTCCTGCTTATTTCAATGATTCTCAAAGACAAGCAACCAAGGATGCGGGAGCAATAGCTGGTTTAGATGTTGTGAGAATCATAAACGAACCTACTGCCGCTGCATTGGCTTATGGAATTGATAAAGAGGGAAAGCAGGAGAAAATTTTGGTATTTGATTTCGGGGGCGGGACATTGGATGTTACTATTATGGACTTCGGCGAAGGCGTATTTGAAGTTAAGTCAACTTCTGGAGATACTAATTTGGGAGGTACCGATATGGATGAAGCGCTAATGGACTATATTTGTGATGAATTCAAAAAAGAAAACGGCATTGACTTAAAAGAAGATAAGACGGCAATGCAGAGATTGAAAGAAGCGGCGGAGAAGGCAAAGATAGAACTTTCTTCTACTTTAGAGACCGAGATTAATTTACCATTTATTTCCGCAGATTCTTCAGGTCCTCGTCACTTAATAATGAAAATTACCAGAGCAAAATTGGAGGAATTAGTAAAGCCAATCATAGAGAAATGTCGCGAGCCCATTGAGCAAGCGCTAAGTGATGCTAAGATGACTCCAAATGATATTACTAAAATTATCTTAGTAGGTGGTCCCACTAGAATGCCTATTGTACAAAAATTTATTGAGGATTACCTTGGAAAAAAAATAGAACGTGGAGTTGATCCGATGGAATGCGTAGCGATTGGTGCGGCGATACAAGGAGCGGTTTTATCCGGAGAAATAAAAAAGGAAATAGTACTTTTAGATGTTACTCCGCTTACTTTAGGGATTGAAACTTTGGGAGGAGTAATGACTCCTTTAATTGAGAGAAATACCACTATCCCTACTTCTAAAACTCAAACTTTTACTACGGCAGCAGATAATCAAACTTCTGTGGAGATTCATGTTTTACAAGGAGAAAGGCCGATGGCTTCTGATAATAAAACATTGGGAAGATTTATTTTAGATGGAATTCCTCCTGCTCCTCGCGGAATTCCTCAAATTGAAGTTACTTTTGATATTGATGCAAATGGAATTTTGACTGTTACTGCAAAAGATAAAGCTACGGGGAAGTCACAGCATATTACTATAAAAGATACTACTGCTTTATCTAAGGAAGAAATAGAGAAAATGAAAAAAGAAGCGGAAATGTACGCAGAAGAGGATAGGAAGAGAAGGGAATTAATAGAAAAAAGGAATCAGGCGGATACCTTAATTTATACCACCGAAAAAACCTTAAAGGATGCCGGTGATAAGATAAAAGAAGAAGACAAAAAAGAAGTAGAAGAGAAGTTGGAAAAATTAAAGAAAGTCAAAGACGGAAATGATGTAAATGAAATTGCAAAAGCGATGGATGATTTGTCTTCTTCTATTTCTAAAATAGGCGCGCAGATGTATCAGCAGACACAATCTCAGGGAGTTTCAGACCAGAAATCTTCTGAGGAATCTAACAAAAAGACCGTAGAAGGGGAATATGAAGAGGTTAAAGAAGATAAGAGGAATAACTAACCCTTCCTTCGTTTCCCCTGCCTAAATTTTACTTTCGACGAAACTTAGGCGGGGGAGATTAGGAGGGGATGTTTTATCTTTAAGAAGAGGTTATTATAAAAATGGCAAAAGATTATTATCAAATTCTGGGAGTTTCTAAAAATGCTACAGACGAAGAAATAAAAAAGGCGTATAGAAAGTTGGCTTTAAAATATCATCCAGATAGGGCTCCCGAAGACAAAAAAAAGGAGTATGAAGAAAAGTTTAAAGAAATTTCTGAGGCATACAAGGTGCTTTCAGATAAACAGAAGAGATCTCAATATGATCAGTACGGAACTACATTTGGAGAGGGTCCGTTCACAGGCGACTTTTCGGAGAGAGATTTCAGTTCTTTTTATGATGTTTTTGGCGGCAAAGATATTTTTGAAAATTTAGGATTTGATAGAATTTTTGAGGATATTTTTGGATTTAGAACCAGAGCAAAACCAAAAGAGCAGTACGGGGAGGATATTTATATGGATATAGAGATAGATTTGAAAGATGCTTTTTACGGAATAGAAAAAGAAATTTCCATTAATAAATTTGTAGTTTGCCCCGAATGCAAAGGGAAGGGAGGTAAGGGAATTAAAAAATGCGACCAATGCAATGGCACAGGATATATTCAGGAAAGAAGAAGAAGTTTATTCGGGATTTTTATAAGAGAAAGAATTTGCCCAAAGTGTAACGGCAAAGGAAAAATTCCAGAAGAAATTTGCAAGAGATGTAAAGGGGAAGGAAGGATTAAAGAGATTAAGAAATTAAGAGTAAATATTCCTAGAGGAATAGAAAATGGTCAGGTTATTCGTTTGGACAAACAAGGAAATGCAGGGATTCAAGGCGCTCCCTCCGGTGATTTGTTTATTACTATTCATATAAAACCGCATAAAATCTTTAAAAGAAAAGGCGGAGATTTATATTACAATCTTTTTATTAGATATTCTCAGGCAGTATTGGGAGATAAAGTAAAAATACCGGGCATAGATAAAGATTTAATTTTGAAGATTCCCGCAGGAATACAATCCGGAGAAGTGATTGTTCTAAAAAACAAAGGAATGCCCTATTTATACGGGAGAGGAAGGGGGGATTTGAAAGTTTTTGTTAATGTAGTTATTCCTAAAAAATTATCAAGAAGTCAGAAAAAGATAGTGGAGGAAATGAAAAGAGAAGGTTTATAACATTTCTAAAAATTATTTTTTCCAATCCTGAATAATAATTCTCTTGCCGGATTTTTTAATAACAACTTTTTGCTTCTCTTTCCAATCTAAATTACGAATTATTTCTTTTGGCAAAATTAAATAATAACTGTATCTTACTTTCTGAATTTTCCTTATATATTTTTGTATCGGAATTTCAATAATTCCGATACAAGCCCGCTCTAATTTTGCCATGCCAAGTAGTTTAAGAG
>JAGGTM010000036.1 GCA_021163745.1 bacterium | reverse complement strand
GAGAGATAAAATCGAAATGAAAAGAGACGAAATGACAAAAAAGAAATATTGGTTAACATAAGCACGAATCTTACAGAGGTCTGACCCCTGCAAGATGTGCAAGATGTAAAATCGGGGTGTAGTATAACGGTAGTATACAGCGTTCGGGACGCTGCGGCCTGGGTTCAACTCCCAGCACCCCGACCATAATTAACCTTCTGATTTTTGGAACGCGAAGGAAGGCTCGCTCCGCCCCAGCGACGCGGTATTGGCGAGCAGAGTTTATCCCGCATACAGCTTTGCTGTTGTGCAGGACCCGATTTTTTCGGCGGGATTTCATGATCTCTGTAGTTGTCCTTGCCCCACCCAACCCATGCGCGGGGGCGACAAGAGGGAACTCCCTTCTTGATGATTTTTCTTTACTTTTTCTGGATAATTAGTTATCATTATAATAGAAAAATAAGAAAGTTTAGAATATAATCTATATATTTTAATGTTGAACAATAGCTATGCAAATGTCAAATAAAATCTCGTATAATCTAAAAAAAATAAGGGCTAAAAAAGGCTATTCTCTCGAAAAAGTAGCTCGTCTTGCTGATCTTTCATTGAATACTGTTGTAAAAATTGAGAATGGAGTAAATAAAAATCCTACTTTTGAAACTATAACTAAACTTGCGAAAGCATTGGATGTGCCGATTGATGATTTGATTAAATAACTATGCAAAATTTTAAACCAATAACAAAAAAATTATTTCCTCCTGACTATCAGTTAATTGATGGAACTGATG
Source organism: bacterium (assembly GCA_021163745.1). GTDB lineage: Bacteria > Patescibacteriota > Minisyncoccia > Portnoybacterales > JAGGTM01 > JAGGTM01. Next base: position 11,612 of record JAGGTM010000036.1, on the reverse strand, counting down.
AAATTTTTGAGTTAAATTTTGCTCTTTGGGAATATGAAAATCTTAATAAAAAAGATTTAATTAGGCGCAGTGCCTACTTTAAATCGGTAGAGGGCGAGCCAACAATTCACTACCAGACTTGCAATCTTCAAAATTTAGAAGACATACATCGCAATAGTTCTTTACGCACAAAAGCCTTTTTCTTAAATGGTAAATATTCTACAGGATACGCCACTCATAGTTTATTCCCATATAGAGGCAAATTTCATCCACAGATGATAAGGGCTTTACTAAATATGATGGGTCTAAAACCGGGCAATGTTGTTCTTGATCCAATGTCTGGTAGTGCGACTTTATCAGTAGAGGCAAATTTGTTAGGTATTGATTCAGTGGGTGTCGATGTAAGTCCTTTTTGTTGTTTGATGGGCCGAGTAAAAACTTTTGCCTTAAATCTTAACAGCGAAAAACTTACCCAAATAACCAAAGAGCAAAATAAAATTTTTGATAAATTAAATAAGAATAAAGTACCGCACTATTTTATAAAAGATAGCGACGATGAAGATAGGTCATACTACGAAGTTGCTTTATTAGCCTATCTTGATGCCGTAGGTTTCGCGCGCAGAAGCTCTAAATCGTTAAGTGCTCTTTTTCCGATTGTACTTAACAGGTATATAACAACTATCAAAAATTTCCAAAATGCAAGAGAAAAACTAGGTCTAAAAATAGGGAAAAGTAAAATTATTGAAGATAGTGCGTTAAAATTACCCTTGGAAGATAATAGTGTTGACGGCGTAATTACCTCTCCGCCTTATTCTTTTGCAATAGATTATGTAGATAATGATAGGCCACAATTGGAATATCTTGGCTATGCCCCAGACAAGTTAAAAGAAAAGATGATTGGTTTGCAAGGTAGAGGAATAAGTCAAAAATTGGAACTTTATTTTGAAATGCTTGATAAAGTGTTTAGAGAATTGGCAAGAGTTAGTAAAAAGGGCAGCAAAACTATTTTTGTGGTCGGAACTAATGATATTCAGACAAAAGGTGTGAGATTAGAGACAAAAATCAAGGAACTAGCAGAAGGACAAAAGTTTAAATTTCTTTTCGAAATTTTGAAACCAATTAAAGGTCTCCAAAATACGATGAAGGAAGAATATATTTTAATTTTTGAAAATGACAAATAAAAATATGATTAAAATTTCAAAACCCACAACTGAATCAAAATTTAAGCTAGTTATAGATAAAAATACCTTTTATCTTTACGACCGTGATTTTGAGGAAAAATACGAGGGCTATATCTCTTCAATCAAAGAATTACTTTTAGTATTGCGAAATAAAGTCTCAACAGAAGGACTTAAGAAAGACTTTTTTGTTGAATTAATTCGCAATAAGAAAAACGGCTTGCGAGCACTACTTGCATTGACTGGTATCTCAAATGAATATTTAAAACGCTTAATAACTCTAATAAGAATGATTGACGATGAGGAATTAAACAGGCTTACCTTAAAAGATAAATGGCAAACAGGAACAGAAGAAATTGATGAGGGAGGAGTTAGTGAATGGAGCGACTCAAAGATTGCTAACCTAATAAAGAATAATGAAAACTTTGCGAAGGGAATTGTAAATATATTTTTTGAGGGTTCTACCGTTCCTGTACTAACTCAAGCCCTGCCTTTATTTGAACTTAAAAAGCTAAGCGTTGAAAAGCTGGAATTTAAAATAGAATCTCTTGTTGATACTTTAATACGCTACAAAGAAAAAGGATCGTATGCTGGTAAAAAAGAAAATAACCCAGAAGTGCTTATTGAAAAAATTTTAGAGGAGCTTGAAATACCATATACTTCTGGGGATCTACAAAAATTAGTTGGTGTACTGGATGAAGAAAAACGCACAATGGATTTTATTATTCCCGATCAGGATAATCCATTGCTGATTATTGAGTCTTCTTATGTGGTAACGACTTCCTCTGGCCAAGGAGATAAAGCAAAAACAGAGATAAATGTTGCTAAGCTCATCAAAAAGCATTATCCCAAAGCTCTATTTATTGGTTTTGTGGATGGTATTGGTTGGTATGTAAGAAAAAACGACCTTAAAAGAATGGTTGGAGCTTATGATGAAGTCTTTACTTTTCATAAAGAGGAACTTAATCGCTTTAAAGAATTGTTATCAACTGTGCTCAACAAGTAGTTATGGCCAAAGATATTAAAAAATTTGAGAACAAAATTATTCTAGGCGATTGTTTAGAGGTGATGAAAGATATCCCTGACAATTCAGTGGATATGACTTTCGCTGACCCACCTTTTAACCTAAAGAAAAAATATAACCACTATGAGGACACAAAAGAAAAAGAGGAGTATTTAGAATGGTGCAATAAATGGATGAGTGAAATGGTAAGAATAACAAAACCAAGCGGATCTATTTTTGTCCATAATATTCCCCGTTGGTTATCGCACTTCGCCGAACATCTAAACAGAATTGCTTATTTTAGGCATTGGATTACTTGGGATTCCGGTGGAGCACCGATGGGCAAGACGCTTTTGCCAAATCATTATGGGATTTTGTATTACACAAAATCAAAATCGTACAAGGATTTTAAGTTTTATGACATTAGATATCCACATCCACGCTGTCGTGTCTGTAAGGAGTTTTTGAAAGATTACGGGGGCAAAAAGGACCAAGCACATGGTTTTGGCCCACTCCTTTCTGATGTATGGTCAGATATTCACAGAATCCGTCATAAAAAACGAAGGGATGAACATCCCTGTCAATTGCCTGTCCCATTGTTAGAAAGGCTTATCTTGATGAGTACTGATGAAGGAGATATTGTGTTTGATCCATTTATTGGCACAGGCACAACTGCTGTTGCGGCTAAGCGTCTGGGTAGAAAATATATTGGGATAGATATTGACCCACAATACATAAAAATCACGGAAAAAAATCTAAAACAAGCGAAAGAGACAAAAGTAAATGGTTATTATGTATCTGTCTATCTTGGTGAAATTCGCACAATGAGAGATAAGGATTTTAAAGAGATATGGAAAAATAAGGGTGGAGATTTAAAAATTTTAGAAAATGGCACGTTCAAACTCAAAACGCGATTATTATGACAAACAACCTAAATAGATTTTATAAACAATTAAGAAAGGCAAGGGCTAGGGCCAGCAAGGATGTTAAAGATAATTTTGCCAATCTTTCTCAATATCTTGGACAAGTCGACCCGATAAAATTATTGAGCCAACTTACTCTGACTTTTCTTTTTATTCCAGAAGATGAGTTTGTTGAAGAAAATTCGGATACCTTAAAATGGGCAAGGTGGATTGAATTTTTAGCTGGCTATATTGTATCTCACGAGTATCCTCAAAAAGCTAGAAGTAATATTGATGGTAGAGATCTAGAAAAAATAGAAAAACTTTTGGGTGAGTATTTTCGCAGTATTTCAATCTTTTTAACAACATCTAATGCTTATAATGATAAAGTTGATGAAATCGATAAAGAAATCGAAAGTCTTATCAAATCCCTCAAAATACACTCTCTTTATGTAAGGGGCGAATCTTATCCTTATTTTTTAAGAGAAACAGCGGAAAGAATATACACTCCCCACAACAAGTGGTTTCTAAATAATCTTGGTTTTACCATCTCTGATGCATTACTAATTTCGGAATCAATAGTTAATGAATATAATCAGAGAGTTAACAACGAAAAACAATTATGTTCAGAACGGGCACGAAAGCACGTAAACGAGCTTATAAAAAATGGTAAAGCCAATGAGAATGATCGAAAAGATTTAGAAGTAAAATTTGGTTGTTATTACTATTTTAGTAATGCAGATAAAATTTTATCTTTTACACTTGATGATCTGGTACGTTTTTCAAAACAACCGAAGGAGAAGTGTGAACGATATTTAGCTCGTTTAAGCCAAAAGTTTGGATACAGAAATCCTAAACATAATGATACATACAAAGACCCCTACACCGCTCCCTGGGATTACAATACGCTTTATGAAAGACCGATTATTTCCCACAATGGTAAGTATTTTGCTCCATTACCACCTCTATTCAATGAAACTTTATTGCATACTTTTTATTATGACTTAATAGGGGACGATCAGTATTGGAAGAAGGAAGGTGAGAAAAAATATGGAAGTTGGCTGGAACAAGAGGTCGCCTCTCTCCTCAAAAATATTTTTCCTGAAAACAAAATTTTTATAAACCCACAATATCCAAATGGAAATGAATTGTGTGATGTTTTAGTTTTGCACGATAGAAAAGTTTTTATTATCCAATGCAAAGCTAAAAAACTGCGCTATGAAGCAAAAATCGGCAAGGACTACCAATTGATTAAAGATGATCTTGTAAAAAGTATAAAAGAATCTTTTGAACAAGCGAGCCGCGCTCGTGAATACTTTTTTAATAACAAGCGGGCAAAAATAAAAGTATCCCATGGTGAGATTGTTGTAGATTCTAGACAAATTTCAGATATTTTTCCTGTCAGTATTACATTGGGCGATTATCAAAATTTAACTACAAGACTTGCTAACATCAATCCCGCTCTCAATCTATTTTCAAACAACCAGTATCCTTGGGCTGTGTCTCTTTTAGATCTCCGGACTATTTCAGAACTTATTGATTACCCATCAATGTTTATTCATTATGTTAAGCGAAGATTGGGCGTAGAAAGAACTAATTTTAGGCTTATGGCCGATGAAACAGACTTGCTTGGATTTTATTTCTCGCAAAGACTATATTTTGAAACAGACAAATTCAAAAGGATGGATAGGGTAGCTTTGACCGGCTTTTCTAATGACATAGACAGATACCTTTTTGAGAAATATGAACGAGGAGAGAATCCAAAAAAACCAAAACAAAAAATGCCAACACAATTTGAAAAATATTTGCAGAATATTGAATCTTTAGAATCTTCTTACAAAACTGATTGCGCAATGCGTCTTCTCGATCTTAGTTATCAGGGTAGAGAAATGTTTGTTAATGCGGCAGAACAAGTAAAAGAAAAAACCACAAAAAATGATGGTCTGCATAGCTTTTCTACGGTAATAAACAATAATAATTTAGGATTGTCATTTATTGCGATGAATGCTAATAACAATATTGAGACATTGTTCAAACAGGTTTTTTCTTTTGCGGTAATGAAAAAGTACACTACAAAGTGCAAAGAGTGGGTTGGTTTTGGATGGGATAAAAATAGCAAAAATCTGATTGATGTTGCAGTATTTTTATCATTTGATTGGCGAGAAGATCCAGAAATTGCTAGAATAGCAAAAGAAAACTTAAAACCAGGACAAATGATTGATATTGAAGAAATAAAGAAGAGAGGGTAGTCCCACCGACTGTCCTTCTATTTCTGTCCCGCCAAGAAATTTTAGGGCGAAGCCCAAGCAGGCGGGCAAAAAGGAAGGGGGTCTGGGGGAAATGAATTTTTGCCCGCCTCCTCTGTCCCCTGAAGCGAGACTGGGGGTGGGAAGCGGCTCGTCCTTGCGTCAGCAAGGAAGCAAAGCCCGCAAAAATTGATTCCTTAATTGAAAAAATTTTTTGCGCACGCCCTCTAAAAAATGTTTCAATTTTTGCGGGCTTTGCCTGCCGCCGTCAGGCGGCGGCGAACCGCTGGGCGGGTTCTGCGCCCGTCAGGGCGCAGATTGTCGTTCAAAGAAAGTTCGAGCGGCGTTCAGTAATTGCGACCAAATACAACATTTTTGATTAATTAAAAAAAGCAATGGTATTCATTGCCTAAAGATAACCTCGAAAATCTACATTCGCGGTGTCCTGCCAATCAAATCTGCTGCTTATTAGAATTAGAACATTAAATCTGCAAATATATTATTTAGTATCCCCAAATAATCACAAGAATAAACATTTTCTTATTTTTATCATCAATTTATATTCAATGGTTCTACTCAATTTCTTCTCCGTCTTGATATGCCTCTAATTCTACTTGATTAACTATAACTACTCTATCCCAATCATAACCTCGACTATTAAATGCCTCTGTGGTCTTAATCCAGTGCTTAGTTCTTGAATCCAAATCAAGATAATATATTTTGTCATCAGTAGCTAATCTAACTAAATTTACCAAAGGATATGTTTCTAGTTGGGCGGAACTAATCTTTATAATATCTTCCCATTTATTGCCATAAGAGAGAAAAACCTCCGCATTAATTAACCATCGTTTCATCAATCCTTTAGGGGTATCATTTATATAATAAACTTTAGTTCCTCCTGTGGCTTTTACTAAAGAGCCGGCTTGAACTTGACAGGGCGAAACCCCGCCAGTAACATCATCTGCGATAATATCATCTCCAGTCTGATAATAATCTCTTTCTTCTGGGTTAACCACAAAAACCTGTTCCCATTTATAACCTTTGGCTATAAACTGCTGAGCAGTCATATTCAAATGATGCTTGATGGCAATTCCCTGAGCTTCATCTACTTCTTCTAAAGAATATATTCTGGGATCACCGATAGCTCGATAAAGATCGGAAGTAGTAAATGAATCCAAAGTAGCTTGAGTTACATCCTTAATATTTTCCCATTTAAGATGGTCGTACATATTAAAAATGTCTGGATTAAAAATATGTCTTTTGTAGTGATGCTCATTGATAATATACACTCGGTAATCCCCTATGGCTCTAATAATGTCTCCCTCAGTTAGACCTTCCTGATGGGCTGTAGAAGTTATGGGATCTCCCTCGGGAATAGAAGACAAAACTTCATCAGAAACAATAACAACATCCTCCCAATTATATCCGGAAGCCGTAAACACCTCAGCACTAGCAATCCACCGCCTCTGACCGGAAAGAATCACATAGACCTTATCGGAGGAACCCTTTAAAAGAGTATTATCGGGGTAACTAATATCTCCTCCTCCTTCCCGGGGAGTAATAGTAATAGAAACAGCCGTAGAATAATTACCAGTATGGTCGTAAGTAAAAAGAGAATAGTAATAAGTTAGACCATTTATTAGGTTGACGTCAGTGAAAGTGGTAGCTTTTTCTTTCATTACTTGAATGCCTTCAGAAATGGAAGCAGGAGTACTCTCCTGACTTCTTCTTATTAAGACCCCAGCAAAGTCCGAATCAGAAGGATTGGTCCAGGAAAGAATTATTTCAGTACTGCTGGCAATAGCGCTTAGATTTTTAATCTTACCGGGCGGAGTAGTATCAGCAGGTGGGTTTCCGCCGCCACCGCCACCTCCGTCTCCACCGTTGTTGTCGCCTCCATCATCGGGCGGAACCGTAGTGCAGATACCAGAACAACAATAACCCGAACTACAGATTGCCTCTAAAGAAACGCAATCTTGATAGGTATTACAGGGATTTGACTTACAACTACCGCCAACCTGCTCACAGGTTTGAACAGTTGGATTAAAAGTATAATTACCATCAGCAACTGATGTTAAAATATCCTGACCAGAACTAGCCACATTAGTATCAGTAGTTTCCCCCGAGGTAAAATCAAAAGTGAGATTTGCTGTGCCCTGAGACAATACCTTGAAAGTAATAGTAGCCAAAACCCCACTACCATTATAGGTGCTTCCTCCGGCAGTGGTTTGAGAAAAATCTATTCGGCCATTAACAGTATCAACTGAATTAAGAGGAGTATTAGAATATAGAGTGCCCGGAGAAATTTGGGTACCGGCCTGTCCGGTATCAGCATCCTGAACTTCCAAAAGAGATGGATCATAATTTAGATAATGAATATCTACCCCATCGGTCTCAGCTCCTTGGGTGTCTAAAATAATTTGAACTTCAAAAGTATCACCAACTGTATAACTGCCAGAGGAAGGCGAAAGAGAAAGAGTAGCCGCTTTAATCAAATTGGGTTTAATTAGGCCCAGAATTAAGAAAAAAGAAAAAATTATTAAAAAATAAAAATATTTCTTAGGCATAATTTATTTAAATATTTCTATAATAACTAAATGACAGAGTGCTTTGATTGAATTTTACTTCTTTAAATTCCCGGATAAATTGAACTGATATTTGGAAAATTTCTTTTGGAACTTTTTTAAAGAGTTGTCTTTTATTGAATAAAAATCTTCAATCCTTCAACCTTTCCTAAAATATCTTTACCTTTACCAGCCAAAGCAACATTAGAATCATTGGTAAGCCCTGGTTTAAATTTTATTTCCAAAAATGTCTCTCCCTGGTGAATGGTTTTGAATTGAAGTTTGGCTACTTGTCCTTTGCCCATAAAACTCTGACCAGGAGAACTAAGAGCAGAAAACTTGATCTGACCCATCGCCTCGTCAATCTTAACAAGAGGAAAAACAGCAAACACGCTTTCCGTGGTGTCCAAAGGATTTTTATCAGTTAAAAACTGAGGTTTCAAATAAGAAGAATTATAAATTATCAACACATCCACCCCATCTACTATTAACCCTTTACTATCAAGATTAATAATTAATGGCAGAGTTTCACCTAATTGATAATTGGCTTTGGGCGAATCTAAACTCAAAATAGCTAATTTTGGTTGAAAGGAAGAAACTTCTGCCTCTGGTTTAGAAGGAGTCAAAGATTTTGGTTTTAATAGAAAAATTATCCCTAAACACAGAAGCATCAAAACCGCTAAAATTATTAAAATAATGATTATTTTTTTAAACATATTAGATTATAACTCTGCAAAAACAAATTAAGCAGGATTATTATGTAAATTGACCTTAGAAATTTATAATTACTCTCCTGATTTACCCCAGTTTTTGTTCATTATGCCCCAATCAAGAGCATTAACTAAACCGTCCTGATTAATATCGGCCTTTGGATCACTAGATCCCCAAAGACCATTCATTATGCTCCAATCTAAAGAATTTATTTCATTATCTTCATCTTGAAGGTTGCCGGCTAACAATTCCTCAATTTCAATTTCAGTTTCAGTTGGCCAAGTTACTGATTCTATTTTTCTAGTTAAATAGCCAGGAGCCTTAATTCTAAGATCATAAGTGCCTGATGATAGATTAGCCAAAGAGATATCTGCCTCACAATGACCATTGGTATTACTCAAACAAGAGAATTGATAAATAACAGTTTGAGTTCCCTCCTCCAAAAAATAGAATGTTAACTCACTATTAAGGGTCTTTCTGTGTTCCAGTGCAATTCTGGCTTTAAAAGATTCTGTTTCTGCTCCTGTTTCTTGAACTGCAAATCTAGCATTGTCGACTCCGCTCAAAATATCAGTTCCTTGAGCATCATCTAAAATAACCTCCGAATCTCCGCTAGCATAGGGAGCGGCAAAAGTAAAAGTTAAATTGTCTTCGTTAGGTTCAACAATTTCAATAGCTTGAAAGGTAATTTGAGCTACCAATCCATTGTTGGTATTTACCCCCGGACTTGGTTTGGCTTTGACAATTTCAATTTGGCCAGGGGTATCCGAATTGATAATTTCACAAGGTCTACCATTGTAAACGCATGAATTGTTAGTATTAAAAACAGAATTGTCTGTGTTAATATTAACTAATTTAAACTTAGTGGAATCGTAATTTAAATAAACGCCTACTGCCACCACACTTTCGCCTTTAGTGTTAACTAACACATCAACAGTAAATTCCTCTCCAACCTCATAAGTACCGCTTTCCGGTGATATAGACAAAACTGCTTTTTCTTCCGAACCCAAAAAACTAGTGGTTAAACGATGAGTATCAACCTGGAACAAAGAAATTAATAAAGTTAAAAGTGCAATCATCAGGATAATGACTAATAGACCCTTCTTGGTGCTCAATCTTTTAGATAAAAGTTCTTTCAACTTTAACTGAAATTGTGAGTTTGTTTTATTCTTCATAAAATTTTAATTAACTAAGTTCTTTAAATTTATTTTTCTAATAAGGAAATTTAAGAAAAAACCCCAATTGTACAAAAGAACGAACATTAATTCCGTTTACTTTATAAAAATTTATCTTAAAATAACAAAAGGAAAGATAAAGGTCAATTGTGAATAATTAAAATTTCTGGAAATTATTATTTTTCTCTTTTTTTGATAAAAAAGGTAGAGGTTGACGACAATAATGGCAGATCTTTTCTCCTTTTTTAATTTTCTTAAAACAAAAAGGACAGAGACCAAACTTGGCAAGAATCTTAAAATTAAAATGACCAATACTAATTAAGGCCTGCATTTCTTTTCTTTCTGCCAAAATGGGCGGGGATAAAGAAGGCAACGGTTTTTTGTTAACTAGTACCTGAAAATGCATTCTATCAGTATACCATCTCATTACCACCACCAAGGCGATAATTAAAAGACAAGATAATAAAGGATAAAAGGGAGTAAGGAGCAAAAAATTAAAAAGAGTATGCATAATGATAACGGTAAAAATTCCCTGGGCCAAAAATATCTTTCGAAATATCTTATAAAATTTAGCAAGGGCAAAATAATACCCTAGAATTCCTCCATAAAGAGAATGAGCCAAAGTGGCAATTAGAAGACGGATGGAAAACAAAATAATCACATTTTTTAGTTCAAGCAAATAAAGGGCAAAATGGTGAAAAAAAATATAAATGTTTTCTACCAAGGCAAATCCTAGACCCAGAACTAATCCAAACTTCATCCCATCAATAACTTGATCAAATTGAGGAGAATCAAATAAGGCAGTTTTAAAAAAAAGAACTTTAAGTAATTCTTCGGGAATAGCAATGAAAAAAAAGACGATACTAAAAATCAACAAAATTTCTCTTATGCTTTGGATTGACCTTTCTTGAGAAAGAATATTTAAAATATCTTTGGGCAACCAGCCAATAAAAACTACTCTCTCAATTAGGGCCGCAAAACTAGCAGCAATCACCCCCAGTAAGAGAGCCTTAAAAAGTAATTTTCTGGGGGTGCTATATTTTTCTGAATAATGGAACCAAAATCCTAACCAAAAAAAGGTAGCAATGCCAGCCAAGCCCAAAGCAGCTAACAAAAGATAAAATTTTTCTACAGTAAAATCCATTACTCTCCTTAAAGTTAACCTCCTTGAATTATCGCAAAATTGGGAAATATATAGAAATATATAATAGACTGCAAAAGCAATTACAATTACTCGATTATTAATAATTGTGGCACGACTTCAAAAAATCATTCAATCTTTTAGTCCGCTAAAATTATTTTAACACTAAATTCTTCCAAAAGCAAATAATCTTAATGAATAAAAGATAAATCCTTTTTATAACAAACGATTTCTTTTAATTATATCCAAAAAACTTCTCTTAAATCAAAGGAGATTGAAATAGTCTACAACATATAAAAAAATCCAATGTTAAGCATGTCAAATGCTTAAACGCTTAAATTATAGAATGCTAAAATGCTTTAAGGATTCCAATAATGCATAAGTATTCCAATATCTTTAACATCTACAATTCCGTCTGAGTTTAGATCTTCAATTTCAATATTTTGAGTTTCTTTGAATTTTTGGATGAGAATTTGGAAATCTAAGGAATTTACTTTGTTATCTTGGTTAAGATCTCCAAGAATTGAAGGAGAAATACATTCTCCAGTACAACAGAGATTTCCACAATCTGAGGAAGAAATAAAAGTTCCATTTTGGCAAATTTGGTTTTCATTGCAGCAAACTCCATTCTGGGAAGCACAGGTTGTTGGTTGGGAATCTTCTACAATATATTGGGTTAAATCAATTAATCCAATGGTTTCATTGCCGGTGAT
>JAGGTM010000035.1 GCA_021163745.1 bacterium | reverse complement strand
TTATAAAACATCCTCCCACTCCCAACATTCCGGAAACAAGACCGACGCCAATACCGGTTAAAAGCAAATAAAAAATATAAATTGTAGCCATAAGTTTAATCCTTTAAATATTTAGCAATTTTAAATATTTTTTGGCGACCTTTTTTATTTATTTTACAGGAATTTATTTTTGGATTATGTTAATTTAAGGTTATCCGAATATTAACCATTCTGGTTTAAGGATAAGTAAAATCCCGATAATCACCATTAGAATTCCGCCAATCAAATGAGAAAAGCGAGTGTACTTTGTGGTAATGCCGGTCATCTGTAAAGTTATCATTGCGGCAAGAAAAACAAATAAATCATCCAACATAAAAACAAAAATATAAAGCAACATATAAAAGTAATACTGCAATTTTGTCAGATTACTTAGAGCCAAAATCTGGGTAAAAACTACTGGAAAGCCGGCTGAACAAATAAGCTCAACTAGATTTACGGCTGCAGCCAAAATTATTATTCCGCTCAAAGCTAGCCAAAATTGCTGTTTTTGGGTAATTGCTTTTAGTTTTTTAAAAACTTTTTGCCTTTTTTCGTCTCCGGCAACTTTACAACCAGATTTATTGACAGAAAATTCCCGCAGATTATAAATGCCACCTCCTAAAGCTATTAACCCAATCGTCGTTCTTACCCAAACAATAAATCCGACGAATAAAAGCAAGTTCAACCAAGCGGCCATAAAGAGAAAATAAACAGCGGCCGAAGAAATAATAAAAGCGCTTCCCAGAATCCACATTCTCTTTCTATTTTTCATTCCCAAAAGCAAACTAATCAAAAAAAGCAATGTCCACATAGCACAGGGATTAAAGCCATCTAATCCGCCTAAAATAACTGCAAGCGCGGGCAGAGATAAATTTTTTGTTTCAATCTCGCCAATAAACGGCACCTTGATTTTTTGAGGGATTGGCGATTTTTCTTTTTCGCATTTGCATTCTTCTTGAGTTTTCTTTTCCGGTTTAGTAGTTAACAATTCGCCAACCACATCACGGCAGCCATCTCTTAAACTGCATTTTACCGCCTCTTCTATTGCAGCGCCAGTACTTTTCTCATCATACCAGCCAACAAAATATCTCTCTCCTACAACTGTAAAAGGCACACCGGAAACATTGATGTTTAATTTTTTTCCTACCTTAATTAATAAATCTCTATTTTTTCCGTTATGCCAAATCTCAAAATCATAAACCTTTACTTTCGGATATTTTTGTTCAAGTTTTTTCAAAAACGGCTTTTCCTGAGCACAGTGAGGACATCCCTTTCCCCAGAAAAAGTAAATTTTTACTTCACTTTCGGAAGCAAAAACTCTTTCTGTTATTAAAACAGAACTAACCAAAAAACTAAAAATGACAATAATTCCAAAAAACAAAAAGGATGTTTTTTTGTTCATATTTTATTTGTCTTTGTTTTCTTCAATAACTTTCAATAATTCCTCTTTTGAGGGCTCGCCGTTTAAGCGCAGAATTTCATTGCCATTTTTGTCAAGGAAAATGAAAGCGGGCAAAGTACCTTTATCCACTTTATATTTTTTCACCATCTCTTTGTCTTTATCATAATCATAATATTCGGTCTCCAGCCAAGGCAATTCTTTTTCAATTTTTTGCCATCTTGGTCGCATTACTAGACAGCTTGGACACCAAACAGCGCCAAATTTTAATACTTTCATAGATTTATTCCTATATTGGATTTAAAAATTTATTTAGTAATTTTAAATATTTTTTGGTGACCTTTTTATTTATTTTGTAGAAGATTTTTGCTCCTTCTTTTCTTGATGAGATTAGACCGAAATTTTTTAGAAGTTTCAGATGATGGGAAACGAGATTTTGAGACAATTTTAGATGTTGACAAATTTCACAGACGCATTTTTCATTTTCTCCCAGAAAATGCAAAATTTTAAGCCGATTTTTTTCTGATATTATTTTTAAAAACTCGGCTATTTGCTTTATCTCTTTTACTGATTTATTTTTACAATAATTTTGCTTCATAAAATTAATTTAATCAATTTATATTGATATATTATCTCCTTTTGATTTTTTGTCAAGCGAACTCCGCTTCATATATTTACAGTCGTGGCTTCGGCAAGACCCTGAGATAATTTCTTCATATTCCCTCGTGGCTTTCTGTGGAGAGTAGTGAATAAAAGTTTTATTGCAACTGTTGTTTTGTCGTTTTTCTTGAATTTGTTCTTTTTCCACTTGACAGATATTTATTTGCCTTGATATAGTATGATATAGTAAAATTACTTACCAATCGGTAAGTAGATAGAATAGAAATATGGAAAAGGCTATTTAAAAATTCGCGAGAATATTATCAAGATGTCAAAACGAAGCCTTACCTTAAAGAAAGAAGATTTTTGAATTCCCAATACTAAAGTTGCTGCTTCCATTATCTAACTAAAGGTCGGGACTAACCCGCCTTAAGGGTTTTATTAATTTAACAATTGAGAAAAACATGAGAACAGATTTTCTAACAAATATCGACTGGTCAAGTCCTATAACGATTGGTATTGGAATAGCAATAATTGCTATTATAGTTATTGGCGGCTATCTTTGTTGGGCTTGGTCAAACAAAAATTGGCCGTTTGGTCAATAAAAACAATGCAGGGGATATTCAATTAATAAATTTATATTGGATATCCCCGCGATATTTTTAATCCAAGGTCGATTTAAAAATTAACTAAGGTTGAAACAAAGCCCACATTTCGGCTTAACCTTGCACCATTTTTGTTACAAAAGTGGTGCAAGGTGTCTTTCAGTGGTGTGGGGTAAAAATTATGTCGGATTTAATTAAAAAAACAATTTTAGTTGGCTTGGGTGCTTTGGTTTTGACTCGTGAAAAAGCCGAAAAATTGGCTAAAGATTTAGTTAAACGAGGTGAATTGGCAAAAACCGAAGAGGCAAAATTTGTTAAGGATTTAATGAAGCGAGCAGAAAAAAGCAGAGTTGAGGCAGAAAAAAGAGTTGAAAAAATAGTAGAAAAAACGCTGATGAAGTTGAATATTCCTACTCGCAAAGAATTAGACGCTTTGAAAGCAAAGATTGATAAGTTGTCTAGGAAATAACAGAAATACCATAAGAGATCTTTAGTGCAAAGCACAAAGTGCAAAGCGCAAAACTAAAGCGAATTTATTTAAATTACAAATTCCAAATCCCAAATTCCAAACAAATTCAAATGGCCAAAATCCCCTAAACAATTTGCTTCGCAAATTGTAAGGGCAAGCAAAATTCAAGACAAAATTAAGAAATTAAATTTTTGAATTTTGAACATTTGAATTTTGATATTGTTTGTAATTTGTAATTTGGAATTTGGAATTTCAAAATTGCAGCTTTACGCTTTGCGCTTTAAGCTTTGAGCTTTTTATAGTATGTTCAATCTTAGAACCTGGAATCAGATTAAGCGAAGCAAACAAATTGTCTTTGTTTTAGTCAAGTATGGCTTAGATTATTTTATTGGCCAAGCAAAAATAAGTTTTTGGTTAAAGATAAGAAAGAAATCAAAAAGATTTCAAGAACTAACCCCTCCTAAAAGATTACGCCTCGCTTTGGAAGAGTTAGGTCCAACTTTTGTTAAATTTGGCCAGATTTTAAGCACCAGGCCAGATTTTTTACCTCCAGACTTTATAAAAGAATTAGAAAAACTCCAAGATAAGGTTCCTCCTTTTAGTAGTTTCCAGGCCAAAAAAATTATTGAAAAAGAATTAAACAGACCACTGGAAGAACTATTTAAAAAATTTGAGACAAAACCAATTGCTGCTGCTTCTTTAAGTCAAGTTCATAAGGCGATTTTGCCCAATAATGAAATTGTAGCAGTAAAAGTTCAAAGACCGGGTATTAAAGAAATAATTGAATTAGATTTAAAAATTTTAGAAAACTTAGCCG
>JAGGTM010000014.1 GCA_021163745.1 bacterium | reverse complement strand
TACAAAATACACAAAGAACACATAAAGAATGAACCAGAAAACTAAAGTTCCAGCAAAGAGCATCATTAGAATTCCTATCAATTTTAACCTTGCCACTCTTTCTTTTTCCTCAATGCTTTTATCCCGCGGCTCAGCATAATACCACTTGTTGGCATAATAAATAAAAAGAATAACTGCTAAAACCCCTAAAATCCCCAAATATTCTCTGGACACAGTGGGAACAACAACTCTTTTAGAAACTTCTATTAACCAGCCAATAAACCAAATCAAACAAAAAAGAATAATAGAAATAATAACTCCTATCCATCCTAAAAACTGCTGAAATTTTGCTTTGAGTCTATCCCATCTGCCTAGCGCTGTTTTTACCTCCTCTTTTTCTTTACCTGTAATCCTTTCTGTAAATTCCTCAAGCTTTTTCTCTATTTTTCCTATTTGTTCCTTAATATACTCCTTAATCTCATTATCCATTCTCTATCACCTCCTACTTACTTTTAATTACTTTAATAATCTCGGGTGTTTTATCTAAAATTTTACCCACAGCAGGTACATCTATTTTTTGTTCTTTGGTGTCTATTGTCCGCTTAATAACCCCTTTGTTAACATAAATAAACTCTAAAGCTCGCTCATCTGGAATATCTGGGAATTTATCTTTAAGAGCTCTAACCAATTCTGCAGTGGTCCTCCAATCAACCTGAGCTGCTAATCGTCTAAATAAATTCCAAGTCCTTTTTGCCCTTTCTTTTGCAGTTTCCTCATCTAGTTTTATAGGGAATAGGTCAATTCCAATAATTTCTATAGCATAATCTTCTTCCAATTCTGATCTATCAGAGGCAACTTCTGTAATATTTTCAGTTTCTATATTTGTTTTTCGTGCATTAATCAGAGCATCCAACTCACTCATGAAATCTGGATCAAGAATTTCTTTTAATTCTTCTTTAAAAAGATTAATATTTCTAATAACTCTATTCTGCTTCATTCTAAGCTGTTTGTGTTTTTCTATATTCCTCTCCTTCTCAACCCCTAAACAAGATCTTATAAAGTTTTTAAAACTATCTTCTTTCTGTTTTTTATAACCTTCTATCCTTAACTGCGTTTCTAAAAGTTCATTCTTTTCCTCCTGAAGTTCTTTAACTTTTTTTTCATCACCTTCTTTCTCTCTTGCTTTAATTTGTTCTTCCAATACATCGATTCTCTTTTTTATTTCATCTAACCTCTTTTTAGTAAAAGAAAGGTGATTCTTTAAGCTTAATTCAGGTGGATTTTTTAACTCGCTTTCTAATCCTTTATGAAGCGACTCATAATACCGAATACATTCGTTTACATCCATAGTTCCTACAATCCCTGCTAAAAAATCAGCAAATCTCGCAGTAATAGTCTTTTCAGCCGCTTTTTCCCCAATCTCAAAGTACTTAAATAAATTCCCTAAATCCGGACGCCAAACCACTACTCCCTCAACTTTTTCTAAAGCAGCACCAATAACTGTTTGAATCTCCTTGATTTTCACCTCTAATATATGAACACTTACACTAGTTGCATCTAACTTCTGCCATGGCCAAATAAAACGCAATCCTTCATTAAGGTACTTATCTTTTAATCGACCTCTAAATGTATCAATAATCATAGCTATAAATCCTTCTTTAACCCGTCTAGCACAGAGAGAAAATAAACTTCCTATAAACAAAAGACAAACTAAAATATAAGCAGTTTTAAGAATACCAAAAGGTGTCTCTGGTAAACTAATAATACCAACAACCATTACTCCTATAGCAATCCCAATACTAATCCCTATAATAACTTTCTCCTCTTTTTTCATCTTATCGCCCCCCTTTTTTTTATTTAATTTCTAAAGATCCACCATAAAAATAACACAAACCAAAAACCTTGTCAAGAACAATATTTCCTCATTATATTCACAAGTTATACACAATCTGTGAATAAGTATTTTATTTATGCAGATTTTGGTATATAATAGAATTAGTATATAATAAGAATATGAGATAATAATATTGCTAATTTGCGCGAATACAGCGCGAATCTGTCTTAATAAAAATTCGCGAGTATTAGTGCTAAATTAGCAAAAATGTGACCCTTAAGCAGCTTTGGAAAACAGCATTAGGAGAAATAGAGCTTTGTGTGTCCAAGCCAAATTTTATTACTTGGTTTAAAAATACAGAATTAAAAAACAAAAAAGAAGGAATAGCCATAATAAATGTTCCTAACGGATTCAATAAAGAGTGGCTTCAAAATAAATACTATAATTTAATTTTAAAAACATTAAAAAATCTATCTCCAGATGTAAAAGAAATTCAATTCGCAATAGGAGGTAATTTTTTTCAAAAAACAGAAAAAACCCAAGAAAAAGAAGCAATAAAAGAAGAACAGCTTGAGTTCGAGGAATTTCACATTGACCCAGAAACAAATCTAAATCCTAAATATAGATTCGATAATTTTGTGGTAGGATCATTTAATGAATTAGCCCAAGCAGCAGGAATAGCAGTAACAAAACATCTTGGAAAATTATATAATCCTTTATTTGTATATGGAGGAGTAGGACTAGGAAAAACTCATCTTTTACAAGCAATTGGAAATGAAATAAAGAGAAAATACCCATCTAAAAAAATTAAGTATTTAAGCTCAGAAAAATATACATCAGAATTAGTCGATGCTTTATCCAAAAAGGGCATGGAAAGTTTTAAAACTAAATACAGAAAAGTAGATATATTGATTGTGGATGATATTCATTTTATTGCAGGTAAAGAAAAAACTCAGGAAGAATTTTTTCATACATTTAACACTTTACATCAACAAAATAAACAAATAATAATAAGCGCAGATAGACCACCTAAGGCAATTTCCACATTAGCAGATCGTTTAAGGTCAAGATTTGAAGGGGGAATGATTGCTGATATAAGTTCACCGGATCTAGAAACAAGAATTGCTATTTTAAAAGCAAAAACAAAGGAAAAAAATTTTGAAATATCGGAAGATATTTTACATTATATTGCCTCTAACATATCAAAAAACATAAGAGAATTAGAAGGGGCGCTAAATAGATTAATTGTTTCCCATCAATTAAATGGAAAAGAATTATCATTATCTTACGCAAAAAAAATTCTTTCTAATATTATTTCAAAGCCAAAAACCTTTACTAATTTTAAAAAAATACTAAATTGTGTAGCAGAGTTTTATGATATAGACATAAACGATTTAATAAATAAATGTAGAAAAAAAGAATTAGTTCATCCAAGGCAGGTAGCAATGTATTTAATAAGAGAAGAACTAAAAGCATCTTATCCTTTTATTGGTGAAAAACTTGGGAACAGAGATCACACTACTGTTATTTATGCTTGTGAAAAAATTTCAAAACAAATTCAAGACGATAATAATTTACAACAAGAAATTAATTTAATCAAAGAAAGAATATATCAATAAATTCCTACGCTTAAAAGATAAACAAAAATTCCATTTTTAATCCACATATTATTAACCAATTATTTGTTTTTAATCCTTAATAAAATTAAGTTTTCCACTAAATTAGTAAACTAATAACAATTATAAATATATAAATTTAATATTATTAATTATTATGGAGATAATTTGTTTACAAGAAAATTTAAAAAAAGGATTGAATATAACCGAAAGAATTATCGGAAAAAATTTAACTTTACCTATCTTGAACAATATTTTAATTTCTGTTGAAAAGTCCTCAATAAAACTTTGTTCTACTGATTTAGAAATAGGTATTAACTGTGAAATATCTGGAAAAATAATAAAACAAGGCGCTATTGCAATTCCTGCTAAAGTATTGACTAGTTTTATAAATAATTTACCAAATAAAAAAGTTCAATTAAAAACTAAAGATAATAAATTAATGATAAAATGTGAAAATTACAAATCTCAAATAAAAGGATTTTCTTCGGAAGAATTTCCTATTATTCCAAAAATTAAAAGTGAGCCAATTTTAAAAATAAATAAAGATATTTTAAGAACAGGTTTATCTCAGATAGTAGAAATAACTGCCATTTCTGAATCTAGACCAGAGATTTCCGGAATTTATATGAAATTTGAAAAAGAATCAATTAAAACAGCGGCTACAGATAGTTTTAGATTAGCAGAGAAAATTATTAATGATGTAGATATTGCATCAATAAACGAGAATGAAATTATTATACCTAAAAGAACTGTCGTAGAATTGATAAGAATTTTACAAGATGATGATATAGGAAACGTTGAGTTAGTTTTAAACCAAAACCAGGTTTTATTTAATTTAAACAATGTACAGATTATATCTAGATTAATAGAAGGAAAGTTCCCTGATTATACACAAATTATCCCCAAAGAATTTCAAGCACAGGTAATTACAAACAAACAAGAGTTAATAAATAATATAAAATTAGCAAGTTTTTTCTCAGGAAAAGCAAATGAGGTTAAATTAAGTATTTTACCTTCTAAATCATTAGTTGAATTATCTTCTGAAGATGCAGATGTAGGTAGTCATAAATCCAGTTTACCGGCAAAAATCCAAGGGAAACCAATTAAAATATCCTTTAATTATAGATATTTATTAGATGGATTGAATAATATTTTTTCAGATAAGGTGATAATTTCTATTGGAAAAGAAGCAGGAAAGACGTTGATCACTTCGGTTGGAGATGAGAGTTATAAATATATAGTGATGCCTATTAAGGCGTAATCTGTATAAAGCTCAAAGCGCAAAGCGCAAAACTCAAAACTACAACTTAAAGCGCAAAGCTAATTTATTTAAATTCAAAATTCAAAATCCTAAATCCTAAACAAATTCAGATGACCAAAATTCAAAATTCAAAACAAAATTAAGAAATTAAAGTTTTGAATTTCAAACATTTGAATTTTGAATTTGTTTAGAATTTAGAAATTAGGATTTTGAATTTTTATTCGCTTTAAGCTTTACGCTGTAACTTTGCGTTTTGCGCTTTGAGTTTAAATTTGTTTTGAGATTTGAGATTTGGATTTGAGATTTGCCGCCCAGCCCTACCCTTGGAACAAAAGTAGGGCTGGACGAGCCTCGCTCCTTTGGAGCGGGCCGCCCAGTTTTACTGGGCGAGCCTCGCTCCTTTGGAGCGGGACTTTTGAGGTTCGGGATATTTTTATGTGGATTCCAATAAAAGATATTTTACCTTCTACTGTAAATAAATTAAGAATAAAAAATGGTATAGACAGAATAAAAATTTGTAAATTAGCGGAAGAGAAAATGAAAGAGATATACTCTAAAAATATAAAGGTTTTAAATTTTAAAAACGGAGATTTAATTATTCAATGTGGTAGTCATTCTTTAGCAAATGAGATTCATTTAAATCAGAGGCATATAATTGAAAGCATTAATTCTTGTCTTGGAAAAGATAAAATAAAAAAGATAAAGTTTGTTGTTAAAGATACAAAATAGCAGGCATAATTTAAATAAGATGTCTTTAACTGCTGGTTTTTGTCAAGCAGTTTTTATTTGTAAAAGACTTATTGAATTTTTTAATACCGGTTATGTATCATAACGCAAAGAAAAATAGAAATTTTGTGGTTATTTTTTTAACATTTTATTTTACTTCTATTTTTATTTTTCTCTCATTTCTGTTTAAAACTTTATCATATGCTTTTATTTTTATAAAATGAATTCCTCTCTTTGTGGATTCGGGTATTTTGAATGAGACTTGATAAGGGAAGCTAGTGTCAGCGTTTATAAATTTATCATCAAAAAAGAAATCCAATTGTTTTATTCCTAATGGAGCGTTGCATTTTACTTTGATATTAATTTTTTGTTTCAAAGAGAAAGTTTGATTTTCAGAAGGATAAATAATTTCTATTTTGGGTTTATTTTCTGGAATATGGATATCATCGTATTCTGAGGGAGGGGACTCATATTTAATGTTAAGGGATTTTGCCCATTCTAATACTGGTTTTTCCCAGTTTAAAAACTGGGGATCTTTTTCAGGGTACTGAGGCATTTCTCCTAATGGGTTGTTTTTATCTACATAATAGAGTATACAGTGTGGTTTTTGGGTATAGGTCTTTTCTTCTATTAGTTCCGGAGGTGTAAATTTTGTGGCTAATTTACCTGAGATTTTATCAATTTTAATTTTTTTCTTCCATATGAATTCTCCGTTTAGCATAGGCTTAAATTGTCCACTTGATTCTTTCTCTGTAAGGGCTTTATCAGTGGTAGTAGATACATATATTGATTCTGGGGGGTTAAAGTATTCTATTTGTTTTGGTAAAACAAATTCATTGTCTTTTAATTTCTCGCTTTTTGTTTTCGACTTTAATGTATAGGCGCGCGTCATAAATTCATTCCATATAGGAGCGGCTACATAAATTCCTGCTCCATTTTTCATTTTCTTTCTAAAATCATTATTTCCTGCCCATATTCCCACTACCAGAGATGGCGTATATCCAATAGTCCAACCATCGGCATAATCTTGAGTTGTTCCAGTTTTAGCCCCCGCAGGTCTACAGGGTGGGGAAGATGTAGCATTAGGAGGTGGTGGTATTGGGAGGCATAGTTTGGATTGGTGTCCGAATACAGGAGCTCTTGCATTTTCGTCGGATAAAATATCATTTATTATTTTAGCCACACTAGAAGGTAGTACTCTTTTTGAGACATTTTCATATTTTTCCAATATATTACCCTTAGAATCTTCTGTTTTTAGAATGTAACTTATTGGATGTTTTATTCCTTCTTGGGCAAATACAGAATAGGCAGCTACTTCATCTATAAGCCTTACCTCTCCACCTCCTAAGACTAAAGAAAGCCCATATCTTTTAGGGTCGTTTAAAGTGGTAATTCCCATTTTTTTTGCTAATTTAATAGTATCTCTTATTCCTGCCAGATAGAGGACTTTTACCGAAGGAACGTTTATAGATTGCGCCAATGCTTCTCTTACGCTAATTGGCCCCCTGAATTTATTATCATAATTTTTAGGTATGTAATCTTTGTTTTTGTATTTTCCAAAGTTTGTTTTTAAATCAAATAGAATTGTGGAAGGGGGATAGCCTTTTTTAAAAAATTCTGCGTAAGCGAAGGGTTTAAAAGACGAGCCAGGTTGCCTAAATGGAGAAGTTGCTACATTAAAATTGCCTTGATTTTCAATATCAAAATAATCTTTTGAACCAACCATTGCTAATATTTGCCCTGTTTTCGGGTCCATAGCTACCAGAGCTGCATTTGTTGCTCCGTATTTTTTTTCATTTAAAGACGCATATTTTGAAATAATTTCCTCGGCCAAGGTTTGGAGTTCATAATCTAGCGTAGTTATAACTTTAAGCCCTGCTTTTTGAATATAATCTTTTCCATATTTCTCTTCTAAGTGTTGAGTGACTTCTATTACAAAATGAGGCGCCTTGATTCCTTTATTTGCGGGAGCAAATTTTAGTTTTTCTTCCTTTGCTTTTTTTGCCTGAGAAGGAGATATGTATCCCAATTCTGTCATTCTGTCCAATATATATTCCTGTCTTTTTTTTAATTCCTTCAGATGGCTTCCGTAAGGAGAGTAATAAGATGGAGCCTTTGGTAGGGCAGTCAAAAGAGCGGATTCTGCTAAGGTAAGCTCAGATGCCGATTTATTGAAGAATGTTCTTGCCGCAGATTCTATTCCATAAGAATTAGAACCATAATAGATTTGATTTAGATAGAATCCCAAAATTTCGTCTTTGGAATATTTTCTTTCCATCTCCAGCGCTAAAATTATTTCTTTTATTTTTCTGGTAAATGTTCTTTTTGGGGTTAAGATGGTGTTTTTGATGAATTGTTGAGTAATGGTAGATCCACCTTGGGCAATTCTTTTTCCTTTTAAATTTGACAGAGCGGCTCGCAAAATTGCCTTAACATCTATTCCTATATGGTGGTAGAAGTTTTTATCTTCTGTTGCTATAGTGGCATACTTTACATAATCAGGAATTTTGTCTATAGAAATAGTTGTTCTTTTTTCTCCTCCATGGATTTCGTATAGGAGTATTTCGCCCGTTCTGTCGTAAATTTTTGTGGATTGTATTATTTCCCTTTGAGAGATTTTGGTTGGGTCGGGTAGATCCTTTGCGAAATAAGCAAACACCCCTATGCTTATAAATAGAAATAGGGAAAAAAGGAGAAATATCGCTTTTGCTGCTTTTTTAATTAGATTCATTTATTTTTTTGACTTTATTATAAATTTAGGTAATATATTTCTATATGAGAAAAATTAGTTTATATTTCTTTTCTTTAATAGGTATAATACTTTTTATCCTTCTCATTAAAAGAATCGGATGGTGCGAGATAAAGGATGCTATTTATTCCCTGTCTTTGTGGAAATTTTTCGTGGTCTGTTTGCTGATGTTTTTTGCCTTTGTTTTATCGGTATATAAATGGAAGGTAGTTTTAGGCGCATTTAGAGTTAAAGCGCCATTTAAAGCCCTGCTTGTTTCTAGAACGGTTGGGTTTGCGTTAAGCTACTTAACTCCCGGAATTTATTTTGGCGGAGAGCCATTGAGGGCGATGATTTTAAAAGAGGAGATAAATTTGGATTGGGGTTATAATATTGCTTCTATCATAATTGATAAAACATTAGAAGCAACTATAAACGGAGTAGTTATTTTAATTGGAATTATTTATATCTTAACTCATTTTACTCTACCTGTTTGGCTTTTTAAGGCGCTTGTATTTACTTTATTTTTTTGCGTAGGACTACTTTATTTTTTTTATTATAAAACAATTCATAAATCCGGTTTTTTTACATCCATTATTAGATTTTTTAATATAAACAAAATAAAAGAACTAAAAGGAATTCATGAAAATCTAAGAAATATAGAAGGGTATTTAGAAGATTTCTTTTGTCATAAAAAAGAACATTTAGTCTCCGCAGCGACAATAGGAGTATGCGCCCAGATAATTAATCTTATTTCATTTTATCTAATTATTTATTTTCTGGGGGCAAGAATTGATATCATAACCTTAATTTCATTTATCTCTTTGCTTTACGCTGCGTTTTTTGTTCCTATCCCTGCCTGTCTGGGAGCGCAAGAAGGTTCCCAGGCAATTGCCTTTTCTTTGTTTAATTTATCTGTGCATTTAGGCATTGCATTTACTTTAATTTCGAGAGCGATTTATTTAATGGGCGTGGTTATAGGGCTTTTGTTGTTGTTGTATTTTCAAATTAAGATATGGGGGAGAAGAATTTTTGCAAACATTTCTAATTGGGGAAAAATAATAGTAGACGCTATTATCAATAAAACAGGAAATAATAAAAAATAATTTAATAATTTGCCGCAATTACAAGTTTATAAATTCAACTTCATAAAGATGGCGTTTTCTTTCCTTTTTCTGTAATAATTCTTTTTTATTTTTTTAATTTTAAATTTTAATTTTTTGAACAATTTTTCAGAGGAAGTATTTGATTCTCTTATATGCACATACACAGACTTGACTCTTTTCTCTTTCAGTAATTTTATTAGCGATTTAATTAATCTTGATGCAATTTTTTGTCTTCTGTATTTTTCTTTCACTGCTATTTTAGAAATATATGCTTTCCTTTTTTCTATTTTATAAGTTAGATAAGCAATCACTTTCCCTTCTTTTTTTACTGTTATTAATTTTTTGCTGATTAATTCTTTTTTGAAGTTCTTTTTAGAGAATGGAGCAATGAATGATTCTTTTTCTATTTGATATAATTCATTTAATAAATTCAATTTATCTTTTTTTGTTTTTATTTCTTCTAAAGACCATAGATATTTTTTCTCTATATAAGAAATTAATTTTCTGGGGACACTTATTTTTGTTGCCTGCTCAAATCCTTGAAACCCCGGAAATAGATTGACTTCTAGGATGTACAATTTGTTTTTATATTTAATAATGTCTACTCCTGCAAATTCCGCGTCTAATGCTTTTGCTGCTTTGAGGGCTAAATTTCTAAAATCTTTACTTACTTTAATTTTTTCTACATACCCTCCTAATGAAAAATTCGTTTTGAATTTTCCTTTTGGCGCCACTCTTTTCATTCCCCCGATTACCTTTTTCCCAATCACAATAATTCTGTAATCTTCTTTAGTGGGAAGATATTTTTGAATCATTACCCTTCCCCATCCATATTTTTCAATTAACTTTCTTATTTTTTCTTTATGATGGATTTTATAAACATCTCTTCCTTTACTTCCTTGAATGCATTTAGCAATGTAAGGATAGGGAAATTTTTCATATACCGAAGAAGGGATTTTTTTTCCAGTATAAAGGAGGGAGGGAACTACAGGCAATTTTGCTTTTGCTAATTGATAATACTGAAAGAGCTTATCATAGTATGGAAGCTTTTTTATGACTTTCTCGTTTAGGACATGTTTTTTATAAGAATTCATATAGTCAATAATTAAATAAAAATGACGATAAAATCTACTCATAGCCAAAGTTTTTACAAAATGTCCTTTTTTGATTGTAGGTGGCATAGGGGAGCGGCAGATAACAAAATCATAGTATTTTAGGTCTTTTCCTCTTTTTCTTCTTATTGCTACTCCTTTTTTTTTGGAAAAAGAAAAGACCAATTCTCTCCACAGAACAAAATTAACTCTATGTCCTCTTTTTTTGAGTTCTTTGATAGTATTTTTTGATTCATAGATTTTTGATTTAGATAATCCGATAAAAAGTATTCTCATGTCAATTTTCTCAGCGAAGCAAGCCAAGCACATAACACTTTATGTGCTTGGTGCAGCTGAGCTGTTAGAAAATTGAGCATCCCGCCGTAGTTTTGCCAAGTATTTATCTAGTGAAACAGTCCTTTGGACTGTTTCACTGAAGAAATCCATACTAATTCTCAATTGAGGATAGATTCTCATATTCTATCGCAAAACTACGGCGGGGTGCACCAATTCTTAACTTTTTTGCAACGCGTATTTCTTTTTTAATTCTTCTACCTCTTTTGAGCTCATAAATACATTTTTTGATGGGTCTACTAGAAATCTTTTTAAATCTTTTCTTCCTACAATTACATCATATTTCATCTCGCCTCTTTTTGCTATAAACGCCTCTGTAGAAATTAATACTTTATCTAAAATAAAAGAGAGTTCAATAATTGGTCTTTCTTCTACCCCTAAGGCGCTTCTTACTTTTTTGTATTTTATTGGTTTATTTAATCCAAGTTTTTCTGCTATTTCATAGGATAATGCTGTTCTATAAGCACCTGTGTCAATTTTAGCCATTGTAGGGTGTTTGTCCCAGTGAGAATCTATAATTTCAATAGGCTCATTTATGCCTATAACTTTTCTCCCGGAGATTTCTTCAAGCTCTTCTTCTACTTCTCCGCCAAATAAATTTTGTCCTATTTTTACTCCTCTTTCAATGGAAGGGATTTTTAATCCCTTTACCCTTTCTAGTCTATCTTTTAGAGGAGCTAAATTAGCGATTTGTATAGATAGTCCCGGCCTGGCGTTTAGTTCTAAAATCATAGGCCCTTTGTCTCTGTCAATAGCGATGTCCACGCCTAGAAATCCTATTTTAGAAACTTTTTGGGCGAGTACCGCTAGTTTTAAAATGTCTTTCCAGAAAGGAATTTTTATTCCTCTTAAAGAAAGTTTTATTCCCGGCATATATTCAATCAATCTGTCTTTGTATATAGCAGTGGTAGTTATTCCTGTTCCTACGTCAATTCCTGTCCCTATTGCTCCTAAATGTAAATTTGCTCTTCCTTCTGATTCGGGAGTAGGAAGACGTAGTTCTGCCATTACTGGAACAAGGTTGTGCACAATTATTCTTATATCGGGAATTCCTCTTCTGGTATACAGTTTAAAAAGTTTTAATAATTTTACCCTTTCTTCAAAGAAAGCAACATCTGGGAGCTTATTTAAAGAGAACGCTCCTTCTAAAATATTTAAGATATGCATTTTTAAATTCTCTATACTAACTCTCTTGTTATTTGCTTTTATCCAGTAAAATGGAGGTTTTTTTCGTCTCCCGTAGACTACCAATACCCCTGAACCGAGAGAACCGCGATTTGGTTTTAATGTAAAAGCGACTGGTAGATTTAACCAGTTGAATTCCTCTAATTCTTTAATAGAAGAAACGATTGCATAGGTATCAGGAACAGGAAGACCTGCTTTTTTTAATACATATTTAGTTAATAATTTATTATCAGCAATACAAATAGCCCGTTTAGAATTATAGGGCCTTATGTAGTTTAGGTTTCTTGCGTTTAATCCTAAAATATATTTTGATTTCTGAAAAAAAGTAAACATTTTCTTTACTTCTTTTTAGGAAGTTCTATATGCCTGATTGCTTCTCTGAATCTAAAATATTCTGAAATTCTTAGACCTGTCCATTTACCTAAAAAAACATTGATTAGAAGAATTGTCAAAATCACATATATTGGATAAGCAGAAATTATATTTTGAAGTAATTTAAAATTGGCGATATAGTAACATAAAATAGACAACCCTATTGTTTCTGAGGTTAGAATAAAAGCCCCTCTTTTTCCTCTTTCGATTTGCGCATTAATAAATTTTTCCGCAAGAGCAATCATTATTAGAATGGAAAGAATATTTCTGGAGTAAATTTTATTTAAAAATTTGATTTGCAAAATCAAAAACACTATTAAAGTAATTAAAGTTAAAATTATGGCAATGCGTGGAAGATATAGCAGCCTTGGTTTTTTTAACAGCAATCTTAACCCCGTGCCGGTTAAAAGAACGGTTATAAACATTAAAAGACCGTAATTTAATCCCATACCAAAAAAAGAGATAGTTAATAAAAGTGGTATATATATTCCGAATCCTTTTATTCCTATTACTTGTCTGGCAAATGCAATAATCGTTCCTATAACCGGTATCATCATAAGGAGCATTGGTATATTTTGCTGGATATTATTTTGTATTGGATAGTTAATTAAAAAGTCCATAGAGATATTGAGTTTATGATTTACAAAGTGGTATGCGCGCAGCAAATTGCTATAGCGAGTGCGTCTGCGGCGTCATCCGGCTTAGGTATTTCTTTTAGGTTTAAAATCGCCTTTACCATTTTCTGAATTTGAAGTTTCTCTGCCCTTCCATAAGAAGTTACCGCTTGTTTTACCTGAAGCGGGGTATATTCGAAATAGGGAATTTTCATTCTGTTTGCGGCCAAGAGGATTACTCCTTTCGCCTGTCCCACAGTTGTGGCGGTCTTGATATTTTTGCAAAAGAATAAATTTTCTACAGCAATTTTATTTGGTTTGTGTTTCTTTATTATTTTGACTATGTTTTTATAAATAATTTCTAATCTTTTTCCGTCCGAGAGACTTGGCTGAGTTTTAATGCACCCATAATCCACTGCCTTTAAGCATTTTCTTTTTTTATAAGTAAAGTTTTTTATCACACCATATCCTGTTGTGGCCGTGCCCGGGTCAACGCCTAAAATAGTCACTAATTTACGCTAATGTAGCACTAATTTACGCGAATATTACGAAAATTAACGAATATTAGCGCTAAATTAGCGAACATTAGCAAGACATTAACGAAAATTAATGATTAGCAATATTAGCAAGATTGGAATAAATTTCCTGCACATCGTCATTTTCATCTAATGCTTCAAATAATTTTTTTAATTGCTCTTCAGTTTTTTCATCTACTTTAACCTCCTGTTTGGGTACCCAATCTAAACTTACTCTTTCTATGTTTATATTCTTTTCCTCTAGTTTTTTCTTTACTTCTTCTAACTGTTCTGGTTTTGTGATTATTTCCAGAGAATTGTTTGAATTTCTGATATCTTCTGCCCCGCAATCAATAGCAATAAGGGATAATTCGTCAGGGTCTTTGTTTTTTTCTATAGTTATAGAGCCTTTTCTTTCAAATAGATATTTTACACTCCCTGGTTGACCAATTTTCCCATTGAATTTTGATAGGATATTTTTTATTTCTGCAAGAGACCTATTTTTGTTATCGGTGATAGTTTCAATGATTAACGCTACTCCCTTTGGGCCATATGCTTCGTAAGTTACTTCTTCTATTTTTGCGCCCTCGATTTCTCCGGTCGCTCTTTTTATTGCTCTTTCTATATTTTCTTTGGGCATATTTACCGATCTCGCTTTTTCTATAGCCAATTTTAATTTCGGATTTGTATCCGGATCGGGATCGGTTTTTGCTGCAATGGTAATCAGACGGGAAATTTTGCTAAAAATTTTTCCCCGTCTTTCGTCCATCAATTTTTTCTTATGTTTTATACCTGCCCAATGAGAATGTCCGCTCATAAGTTTTATTTGACTTTCTTGTTTTCTTTATTTATTTTAATGGTATCATTATGCTTTTGACTAAGTCAAGTTTTTGATATTTGAAATTTGATAAGATATGTTATAATAGAGCTATGATTAGTTTTACGGTGGGCGATTTTAAAAAGATGAAAGGGATGGGAGAGGTTTTAGGAAGAGAGATATTAAAAACTGCAATTAAAAAAGCATTGGTTATTGGATTAGTAGGTCAGTTAGGAACAGGCAAGACTACTTTTGTTCAGGGGTTGGCGAGGGGATTGGGCATTAAACAAAGAATTATAAGCCCAAGCTTCGTTATTATAAGAAAATATAAATTTCCAAGAAAATCAAGATTTTCCTATTTTTATCATATTGATTGTTACAGAATCTTAACGCCGAAAGAAATGTTGGAATTGGATTTTAAAAAAATTTTAGAAGAAAATTCAGTAATAGCAATTGAGTGGGCAGAGAAAATAAAAAAAATTTTACCAGGACATACTTTGTGGATGAACTTTGATTATATAGATAAAAACAAAAGAAAAGTTACTATAATTTATGAATAAACTGATTTTATTCTCAATAATATTAATTTTGATTTTTTCTCCTTTATTAGCAAATGCCTCTTTGGTGCCTTGTGGTAGACATAGCGACTCTGATCCCGATGACGGGATAGATGAAACTTGTCCTTGCAATATTTGTCATTTTTGGCTTTTGGCAGATAGAATAATTAATTTTATTATCTGGAATCTAAGCATTCCGGTTGCAGTATTGGCTTTGGTTATAGGAGGGATTATTCTTTTGACCTCCGGAGGAAACGAGAATAGAGTTACTTTAGG
>JAGGTM010000055.1 GCA_021163745.1 bacterium | reverse complement strand
CAACTTTGAACTTAAATTCAGGGGTTAAGGTTCTTGGTGATTTTGTAATAACCATGTTATTATTTATTCTACCATATCCTTTTACAAATTGAGAGAGTTCTCCAAAATATGGGGCTCAGGTCTAATTCGAAACAAATTCGAATTTTCAAATGACCAAATGTTCAAAACAAATTGTTTTGGTTATTTGAACATTTGAATTTTGGTCATTGTTTCGGATTTCGGATTTCGGATTTTTAATTGCTTTTGCACTTTGCGCTTTAAGCTAAATTTGTTTTGAGATTTGACATTTGAAATTTAATTACCGAATACCAAATTACTTAAAAACTAACTGCTTATTTAATCGTTACCAAAGTGATTAGCAAGTACAAATATATGAATAAACTTCTTAACAAAATAAAAAATGTTTTTTATATTATAAGAAATAAAATTTTAGAGCAATTAGATGTTTTTTTATGGAGTTCCAAGGATAAGAATCCAAAAAAACTTGCCGAAAAACTGGTTAAGATGGTTTGTCACTCTGCTTTTAGATTTTTTAAAGACGAGGAAGTAAGAAAAATGCTTAATTTCTCATCTTTGGAACAGGGGGAACGAGATAGAATTTTTAATGAATTGGAGTTATCCGGGTTATGCCTAATAATGTTTATGGTAGAGGATAGAGCTGATTTAATAGAAAAGGAAAAAGAATTATGGATAAAAACTAAGGAAGAGATACCAAGGAGTTTTATAAGGTGGTTATCCGATTTGGGAATAGGAAAACATTACTTGAACTTATGGGAAAAACTAATTGAAATGCGATATAAAGAATATAAAAAAGATCAGCCAAAAATAAAAAGCATAATGATGCAGGAGCTGGAAGAGAGTAGTGATATTGACCCTTTATTTTTGGATGTTTATACTTTAGTTCAGTCAGTTTCTATGGGTTCCCTTTTTCATATTAGAAGAGGAAAAACTTCTATAAAAGACCCATTATATAAACATCTTAGAATCTGGCTTTTGTCTCTTTTTGTTAAAATAGAAAATAAAATGACCGGACCCTGGTGGAGAAGATTTTTTTAATGTTTTAATAGCGGCAGTCCTTGATATTTAGAGCTGCCCTTTTAGTAATAACATTATGGGGAAGTATTACAGGAGAAATTATTATCAGGGCGCATATTATCATATTTATAATAAAGGAAATGCTGGACAAAACATCTTTAATAAAGATGAGGATTATATTTTTTATCTAAAAAAAGTAAGAGAGTTCAAAGAAAGACATAAAATAACAGTCATTTGTTATTGTCTTTTACCCGATCATTTTCATTCTATAATTCGTCAGGATTCAGAAATTCCAGTTTCCAAATTTATTTTATCTTTGCATACCAGCTATGTTCTGTATTTTAACCAAAAGTATGAACGGACAGGTCATTTATTTCAAGGAAGATTTCAAGTGAGTAATATAGAAGAAGACAAATATTTATTACCACTTTCTTCTTATATTCATTTAAATCCAATAGTTCATAGGGTAACCAATGATTTATATAAATATCCTTGGTCCAGCTATTTGGATTATATAGGAAAAAGAGCGGGCACCCTTTGCGAGAAAAGTGTTATTCTAAAAGACAAAACTTCTGATTGGTATAGAAAATTTACAGAAGAAAAGATTAAAGAAAGAATGAAATATCCGGAGTTTTGGGAGAAAATATCTAAATTTTTACCCCGCACCATGGCTTAATAGCCATAAAAAATAAATTACAAATTACAAATCACAAATCCCAAATAAATTCAAAATTCAAATGTTCAAAATGCCCACCCCCTCCTCAATTCTCCCCTCCGACTTATGTCGGAGGGGAGGATATAGGTGGGGGAGAGATATTCGTTTTGAACATTTGGTCATTTGAAAATTCGAATTTGCCTGCCCAGCACCACTTTTGTTCCAAAAGTGGTGCTGGGTGAAGATTTCGAAATTCGAGATTCGAATTTATCTAAGTTTTAAGATTTAAGATTTGGATTCGAGATTTGAATTTTTATTAGCTTTTCGCTAAACTAGTGAGATATAACCCTAGAAAAGAGGGAGCAGCCCTCATTAAAATAGGAGCAGCCCTTGTGAACACCTCAAAAATAAAGGGAGCAGCCCCCATTTTAATCAATCCGCAGGCAATAATTTCTTTATGATAAAGGAAAAACTTATTATTCATAAAATAAAAAAAGGAGATAAAAAGGCATTCGGGTGGTTTTACAATAAATATGCACCCAGAATTTTTAGATTTATTTATTTAAAAACTAATTCTATAGAAGAAACACAAGATTTGACTTCCGAGACATTTTTGAAATTTTGGAATAATCTTATAGGGGCAGCCCCCTTAACACAGACTGAAGGGAACTGCCCTCAAATTGAAAATCCAAAAGCGTTTTTGTATCAGATTGCGAGAAATTTGGTAATTGATTTTTATAGAAGAAAAGACAAGAAACCAATAAGCATAGATGACGAAAGAAATAATCTTGGGGATATATCTGAAAATAATAATGATTTAATTATAAAATCAGAAATTAATTCGGAGATAGAAGAAATAAAAAAAGCATTATTATCCATTAAACAGGAATATAGAGACATAATAATTCTTCGCTATCTGGAAGAATTTTCTATTAAACAAATTTCTAAAATTTTAAATAAATCAGAAGGAGCAATAAGAGTGGCATTACATAGGGGATTAAGGGAGTTAAGAGGAAAGTTGGAGAAGAAATGAGAATATCCATAGCGCAAAGCGTAAAGCGCAAAACTACAGCGCAAAGCGCAAAAGTAATTAAATCCTAAATTCAAAATTCTAAATCCTAAACAAATTCAAAATTCAAATGTTCAAAATTCAAAACTTTAATTTTTTTAAATCTTTGTTTTGAATTTTGAATTTAGGTATTTGGATTTATTTGGGATTTGGTGCTTTGGATTTTGAATTTCTGTAAGTATCTATCGTATCACTTTTGACTTTTGACTTGTAGATTTGACTTTTGACATTTGACTTTTGCGCTTGAATTCCTGTAACAAATCCTCATTTTTTTCGTCTTCATATATAAAGATGACAGAAAAAGAATTAATTTCCAAAATTAGATTGCTTAAAGATATTGAGCCATCTCAGAGATGGATAAATTTTTCTTTTGAGAATTTATCCAAAGAAATCTATGCAGAGCCAGAAGACAATTTTTCTGTTTTTTCATTGTTTGTAAAACCTGCATTAATTTCTATATTTACTATGCTAATTTTAATAGGAGGTCCTTGGTTATTGGTTAAAGCAGCAGAAAATAGTGTGCCTGGCGAAATTCTTTATCCTTTTAAAAAAACAGTGGAGAAAGTACAAACTGTAATTTATCCAGACCAGAAAATAGCACAATTACACCTTGAATTTGCTAAAAGAAGAATTCAAGAATTAAGCCGGATTACAGAGCAATCTGCTTCTCAAAAGGAACTTAATGAAGTTATTTCTGAGCTTAAAAACAATTTAGAGGGAGCAAATCAACATCTAAGCAAACTACCCAAAAAAGAAGTAAATAATATAGTAAAGAAAACAAAAAGAATAAAACAAGAATTAAATATAGTTAAAAATGATTTACCAAAAGGGGAGAGCGAAGATTTGAACGAAGCGGAAAAACTGGCAGAAGAAATTAATCAGGAAATTCTTACAGTTTTGTCAAAAGAGAAAAAAGACCAAGAAGCTACAGCTGCAACCACTACTACAACTACTACAGACGAAGAGAGTTTGATTTGGTTAAACAAAGAAACATCTACTCCTTCCGCATTAGATAAAGAGGAGAAAACTTGGTTGAAAAAATAAGCCCACATAATTAATTAGGTTAGATGTTAGACGTTAAAAGTTAGATGTTGGAAGAAGTTGCGGAGCTTCGCTCCGCTACTCATTGCGAAGCTTTGCTTCGCTACTCCAACATCAAGCGTCAAACATCAATATCAAACATTCAAGAAAGGTCGAGATGTGGGCGAGCAATAAAATCAGCTCAGCTATATTAAGATATTAAGTTAGACGTTGGAAGTTAGATGTTAGAGGTTCATTGCGGAGCTTTGCTCCGCTACTCCAACGTCAAGTATTAAAAAAGGTCGATATAGCTGAGAGGTCTGTCAGATTAAACTATATAAATCTGACAGACGAAAAGGTCGAAAATTAAGAGGTTAGATGTTAGACGTAAAGGAGTTCACATTGCGGGGCTTTGCTCCGCTACTCCGAGACAAACGTCGAGCATCAAACCTTAGATATAATTAAGTTAGATGTTAGACGCGAGATGTTAAATGGAAGAGTTCGCATTGCGGAGCTTCGCTCCGCTACTCCAACATCAAGCGTCAAGCATCAAACATTAAGATGAATAATCATTTAAAGAAAGGAATTTCAATATTCACTTCAATTACCACAGTTTTGTGGCTTTCCGGTGTAGCAATGTTGGCTCCTATGACCGTAACGGCTCAGGATATCGTGGATGGTGATATTGTTAGTCCGGATGCTGAATTTACTGAGAATGGAACTACTTATTATCCTTACGATGTATTTATTATTAAAATAGTTGGCGATAAGACATTTAAGAGATTGATTCTCAATCCGGAGGTGTTTGAGAGTTATGAGCACTTGAAATGGGAGAATATTAAAACCATTTCAGCCGACACTGTTGCCGGATATACCACTTCCGATTTAGTATATCCAGACACTGATGGAGATGGTTTGCCAGACGGACCGGTTTATAAACTGACTCCCGATGGCGATACCGGAACCAAACAGCATCTGGATATGACTCCTGAACAATTTGTAGAGCAAGGCTATGACTGGGATTCAGTATATGTAGTCAACAGCGTTGACATCAATAATTATACTGAAGGAACTCCAATTACAGTAGAAGGAGGTGAGGAAGCAGGAACTCTAACTGTAGGATTAGCCGCAGATACACCTGCTTCCGGTATTGTAGTGGCCAATGCTGCAAGAGTGCCTTTTACTAAGATTAATCTAACAGCTACTGGTGGCGATGTAGTAGTTGATTCTTTAACTATTCAAAGAACCGGTACAGCGGCTCAAGATGGTGCTTTTGATTCAGTGGCAGTTATTTTAGACAGCGAAGACGGTGATCAATTAGGTAATAATAAAACCTTAAACTCTAGTCACCAAGCAGTGATTTATGATGATTTTACTGTAAAAGATGGTACTACCAGAAGCATTTATCTTTGTGGTAATATGGCCAGTGATTTAACTGATTATGCTGGCGAAGTACCTAGTTTGACTTTAGTAGCAATGACTTTAAAGGGTGATGCTACTTTGGATGCTACTTTGCCTATTACCGGTAATTCAATGACAGTTAACGGTACTGTAACTATTGGTACTGCTACCATAAGTGATGGTGGTAATAATCCGTCAGCCAGTACCCAAAAAGTTGGTACTAGCAATTATACGGTTAGCTCAATCAAGATTACCGCTGGTTCAGCTGAAAAGATTACTGTTAAAAAGATTGTCTTTACTCAAGATGGTTCAGCCGACGCTACCGATGTTCAGAATGTTAAGTTAGTCAATGCTAACACGGGTGAGGTTTTAGCCACTATTGAGCAACCTGACAGCAAGACTTTAACCTTTAATCCAAATTTAACTATTGATAAGGGTAAGAATGTCACTTTTGACCTAAGACTAGATATCGTAGACGGTTCTGGCAGGACCATTTCTTATGATATTGACCAGCAAACTGATATATTGGTTAAGGGTGAAACTTATGGCTATTACATTACACCAAGTTATAGTAATACCAGTCGACCATACTGGAATGCCAATGATACTGCTATCGGTGACGGTAGTTTGAGAATTGAATCAGTTTCAGTTTCACCAACCAAGATTGCTGAGAATAAGAGTGATGTTATTTTAGGTAAATTTAAGTTTGTGGCTAAAGGCGAAGAGATTAAGATTACTTCAATTGGCTGGAAGGTTGTATTAAGTAGTAGCTCGGCTGATTATACTGATGTGACTAATTTAACTGTTTATGATCCAAACGGTAATGTAGTCGCTGGTCCATCAGATCCTTCTGGTTCAAGTACAGAAGGGACGGCCACTACTACCGATACTATTATTGTGCCGGTTGGTGAGACTATCTATACAGTAAAGGGTGATTTAAGTGATGGTTTTACTGCTGATGATACCATTCAGGTTAAAGTGTTGCCAAGTATTGTTACCGCTCGAGGTATGACTACTGATAATTCTATTACTCCGGACCCGGATGATTGGATTTCTTCAACTAATTTAACTGTTAAAGCGGCCAGTTTAGCGGTGAGTGTTTCAAGCGATCCGGCCGCCCAAACAGTAGTAGCTGGAACACAGGACTTTACTTTTGCTAAGTACGTTTTTGATGCCTCTGATTCTGGATGTGATATTAAGGTTACCCAGGTCAAGGTACCGGTAATTACCAGTGGCAGCGCCTATCCTGATATGGTTACTGGTATTGAACTTTGGGACGGTAGCACCAAGATTTCTGTTGACAGTGATTCTATAGAATATAGCGATACCGGCACAACAGCTGGTGGTAGTGCTACCACTACTTTAAACATTACCAGTGGTGCCTTGGTTATTTCAGCCGGTACTTCTAGGGTTATTACTGTTAAGGCTGATATTGGTACAGGCGTTACCAGCGGGACCCTAAAAATCGGTTTGCAATCAAATGGTGTGACGGCTACGGATGATGAAGGTAATTCTATTGATGAAACTATTACAGCGAGCCAAGGTCAGACAATGACTTTGACCAGCGGCGGTACCTTGAATTTATCGGCGATGACCGATCCAGCTTCTGCTTTAGTGGTTGCTGGTAGTGATGGCGTAGCGGTTGGTAAATTCACTATGCAAGCCAAATATGAGGATATCACTGTTGATAAGATTGGTATTACCTTGGCGGATCCGGACGGTGGTGTTAATGCTAATGAATATGACCAAGTTGTTTCAGTTGCCTTATACGAAGATGGTGTAGCTGAGCCATTAGGTTCTATCGAGATTACAACAGCGAATGCTACTATTACTCCATCTTCCCTTTTGGTTCTTTCTGCCGGCGAGAGTAAGAATTTTACCTTGAAGGCGACCTTTGCTGAGTTGAATGATGCTAGTCCCGCTCAGTCTGGTGCTGGTCTTAAATTCAAGATAACCGGTATTGATGCTACAGGTTCATCGGCTGGCTCTAGCAGCATTACTAAAAACGGCTTAGATTTGACCTTCAATACCTTCAGTATTGTTAAGAGTGTGCCTACAGTGACGATGTTTTCTTTCTCTGGTAGTGATATGATTACCGGCAATGGTGTAGTCAGTTTAATGAAGTTCAAAGTAACGGCTGATTCAGCCGGTCCAGTTAGTTTGTATAAGTTTACCTTTGGTATTTCGACCACCACGGTGAGCTTATCAGACAGCGGTTATTATCTATATGAGTCCACATCAGAAGATAGTTTAGGCGATGTTTTGGCTCAGGGTAGTGATGATTTCAGCGTTAGTTATATTCACGATGATAGCGGTGGTGCTATTGTTGAATGTTACTTTGATGTTAATAATGACAATTCTGGCACGATTAAAGAGCAAAGGATTATCAATGCTGGCGACACCAAGTATTACACCTTAAGAGGAACAGTTAGCGGTCACACTGGAACAGTTGACGATGAAAGCATTTCTGTTGTCTTTGCCGGTGATTCAAGTTTTGCTCATACGTCGCTCTTAAGCGCTGACGACGTAGATGGTAAAGATCAAGATGACTTTATCTGGTCTGATTTGAATGCTGATTTGTATTCCAGCTCAACCGCTACTCATACAGCTATGTTTATGAACGGTTATCGTGTACCTGGTGTACCGACCAATTCTTCTACACCACAGACAGTCACTGACTAAAGTTATATCTGTTTAACTGAGATGAAAAAAGCGGCCTTTCCTTGCAGGCCGCTTTTAGTTTTTTAAAGATTATATTTATCTCTTTTTAACGGCAACACTGAAAACATTTAAACAGGCAATGACTTTGGATTTCAAGGAATTTTTGAAAAAGCAGTTAAAGAACAAATATCTGGAACATTATTTTAATAGAGAAAAGCTCCTAAAGATGGTACTATTAATGAGAGATTTAACCGAACTTTAGAAGAGGAATTTTTTGCAATAATACATTCATCTATGCAACCTCTTGCCAAATCAAAGTAAATAAACTAAAATTAAATTTAACAAAAAACTTCTCTAAATAATTTGATTCAATGAACAAAACTTCACGTCTAATTAAAATAATCATTCAAGTTATTATCCTCGCTGTTCTTGTTGGAGGACTGGCTTTCTATTTTTACAGTGATTATCAGAAAAGTAAAATAACCAAGGATTCGAAATCTGAAACTATTAATCAAATTATTACTTTGAAAATTGTTAGAGATGATTTGGATAAGAAAAAAATAAATCGATACCGGAAAGCATTTGAGGCTCAAACTAAAAAATTTCTGGCTGATCCTCAGAGTGCCGAGGCTTTTTGGGCTTTAATTAAGATTGAACAAATTAAACAATTAGTTGGCGATTATCAAGGCGCTGAGCAAGCTTTACTTTGGGCTGTTAAACTTCAACCTAAAAGTTATCTGGCTCATGGCAACTTAGCCAATCTCTATTTTCATCATTTTAAAGATTTTGCCAAGGCAGAGGAGCATTACCTTAAAGCAATAGAATCTAATAACCCTAAGACTCTTTCTTATTATTTAGACCTGCATCAGCTTTATCGTTATTTTTATAAAGAAGATACCAATTTGGCTGAGGAAATTCTTAAACAGGGAATTACTAAATACCCTCAGGCCACAGATTTAATGCTTGTGTTGGCTGATTATTATCGTTCTTTGGACAGAAATCAAGAAGCCATAGAATGTTATCAAAAAGTATTGGAAATTAATCCCCAAAGTCAAGTGGCTAAAAAAGGATTAGAAGATTTAAAAAATAGAATAGAGTAATTTATCAACAAAAGAACGATGGTTGGGTGTTCTAAGAGAAATTCCTTAATGACTTTTCTTAACAACCTAAAGTTAAATCTATTCTTTGAAAATCGATATATTTACACTTTTTACACCTTAACCTTCCATTAGTTAATTTCTGGAATTCCTTATCTTAAAATTTTAGACATTTAGATTTCAAATAATATCGTATTAGGTCCGTTTTTCAAACTTTATCTTTTGAGATGTCTTAGCGGGTAAAGTCTGAAAAATAAATATTTTTTATTTCTCGGATCATCTTTTCTAAAGTAAATTCTTTTTCTACTTTTTTTCTGGCTGTGTGAGCCATTTTTTTTGCTTTATGAGGATGATTTAATAAATAAATAATTTTTTCAGCCAAAATTTGGCTATTTTTTGGAGGAATAAGAATTCCTGCAAACTCATTTCCTTTTGATAACATTTCAGGAATTCCTCCTACTTCACTGGCTATAATAGGAATTTCCGCTGCCATTGCCTCTAAAATCACATAAGGAAATCCTTCTTTGACTGAAGGTAAAACAAAAATATCAAATGCTTTTAGATAGGAAGCAGCATTAGGAATCCATTGATGAAGATAAACATTTTTTAAATTATGTTTTTT
>JAGGTM010000053.1 GCA_021163745.1 bacterium | reverse complement strand
TTACTTGCAAACAACGTTGTCTTTACAATTACGTAACAAATTACGTAATTTGTTACGTAACTTGTTACGTAAATCCTACCAATGAGGTTGGCTCGAAAAATAGGGCTGGCTTTTTTCTTTAAAATTCCAAATTAAGCGCGACCGCGTCTTAATTTGAAAAATTGAAATTGATTTTTTTAAGAGGATTAGTTAGGATTGTGCTTTGTTTGCGAGGAGAAATCTTGAGGGGGGTTACCCTTATAGTATAAATCGGAGGAAAGATTTAGAAGAGATTTTCCTTTCTTCATAAATTAGAAGAGGTATTGGTTTTATGAAATTACAAAAAAATAAGGAGAGGGGGTTACCTCTCCTTATTTTTAATCTTTTTTTAGAACTTTTTCAAAAATATAGTCAATGTACCTTAAATGATTTTGAAGACTGAAAATTTCTTTGATTTCTTGAGGAGTGAAAGAAGAAAGAGAAGAATGTTCAGCGAATTGGACAACTGTAGATAATTTTTCTCCGCAATTTCGAGAGATTTCAACTAATTTCTGAACCAAATCGTGGGCTTCTTCTCGAAGAACTCCTTTTTTAGTTAAAGCAAGCATCAATCTTTGAGAGAAAACTGCTTCTTTGGTCAAATATATATTTTCAAGCATTCTTTTTTCATCTACAACAAGATTTTTGATAATTCCAGTAAACCGGGCTAACATATAATCAACTAGAATGAAAACATCTGGAAGAGTAATTCTTTCATTAGCAGAATTATCCAATGAGCGTTCTTCCCACATTACTGCGTTGTTTTCAAGGATAGGAATAAGATAGCTTCTTGCTAGACGTGCCAAGCTACAAATGTTTTCACATCCATCAGGATTCTTTTTATGAGGCATTGCAGAAGAACCTTTTTTCTCAGGAGGAAAACCTTCCATTACTTCAGCAATTTCCGGCCGGGCTAAGTTTCTGATATTGGTGGCGAATTTTTCCAAAGAAGTCGCAATTTGAACCAGAATGAAAAGGCAATAACAATGGATATCCCGAGAAATCACTTGGGTGCTGATTTCTACTGGCTTTAGATCCAATTTTTTGCAAACTATTTCTTCTACCTGAGGTGAAAGCGTGTAAATTCCAACTGCTCCGGAGATTTTACCAACTGAGGCCTCTTCGACAATCAACCGGAGATATTTTAGATGCCGACGCATTTCCACATACCAGTTGAGCAATTTAAATCCAAAAGTAATTGGTTCAGCATGTTGGCCATGTGTGCGACCAATCTGAGGAGTGTATTTATATTTAATGGCTTTTTCTTTTAGGGCTTCTAAAAGAGCAAGTAAATCCTTTTCAATAATTTTAAAACTTTCTTTAATCCGGAGAGATAAACTTGTATCCTGCGGGTCATAAGAAGTTAATCCACTGTGCCATTCTTTTTTGAGTTCTTCAGGTAGTTGTTTAGCGGTTGCTCGCACAAAAGCTAAAACATCATGACCAATTTTCCTTTCAATTTTTTCAATTTCTTCTAAATTTACTTTAATTTCAGGAATTTCTGTATCTAACTTGAGATCCCCGCATTCTTTTCTTGCTTTTATCACTGCTACTTCTACATCCTTCATTCTTTCAAATTTATACCTGTCCGTCCAAATTTCCTCCATCTTTTTTCTTGTGTACCTTTTAATCATTTTTTTCACCCCCTTTATTTTTTAAAGACCTTAAGTTAAACATAAAATAATTTATTTTTAAAGAATCGTCAATGCTTAAAATTTTGCCCCGCACCACCAGAAAGCCATGGATGTAAACCCGTGGAGGAATGAAAAAATATCCCGAAGAGTAATACCCAAAAGCCATCCAGCCCTACTTTTGAGACAAAAGTGGTGCTGGATTAAGCCGCGGTGCGGGGTTTACACAAATAAAAAATTTTTAATGTTTTTTTTATATAAATTAAAAAGCCAAGGCAAGGCCTATTATCTTATTTCGATTAGATTTTATGTTGCAGAATCAATATCCTTTCGGTGCCATTTTAGAATGCTGAATACGACTTCATTGACATATTTTCTATTTTTTGTTAAAATTTTAAAAAATTGAAAGGAGGGGAGTATGAAGAGCAAAGAGAGTGGCAAGAGTATAATAATCAAAATAGGAGAGTTCGAATTTTCATTCCTCCCTATGGGTAATAAAAAGTTAAAGCTAATTTCTTTAAGCTGCTCATCTAAAAGATTTGGAGTCTGTTATGCTCCTCCCTCTATTTATCGCAGAGCGGTGAGGAAAGCATATGCCATTTACAACTCGAAGAAATTTTAGCGGGAGAAATCTCCCGCTTTCTATTTTATAAATTAAACTATTGTGGTAGAATTGGATAAATGGTCGTAATGAAAAACATAAGTTGATATTAAAGGTATGAATAATAAAGATTTGAAAAATTTGAGAGAGGATTTAGTAGGCGAACTTCAAGCAGTTAACCAATACCAAAAACATATTGAAGAAACAGAAAGCGAAGAGATTAAAAGAGTTTTGGCACATATCAGAGACGATGAAAAAGAACATATTGCCGAATTAATGAAAATTATCAAAAAACTGGATGAGACGCAAAGAGAGAAATTTGAGAAAGAGGAACTCTAAGGGTTATTTTTGCCGCGCTATCTCAAGGAATTTAACCTCTCTGATTATTATGATCAATTTAATAAATAGTAGGAAGGTATTTATAGTTTTTATAATATCTGTTTTTATTATTGCGGGACTTTATTATGTTTTTAACAAAAAAGAAATTTCTCAGTGGGGAAGTAGCGAGAAAATTCAAGAAGATAATCTTTCAAATTCATCAGAGTGTGTAAATTATA
>JAGGTM010000038.1 GCA_021163745.1 bacterium | reverse complement strand
CTGTATGTTCTGTGCCTTTGGGGTCTATAAATACTATATAATAGTTCTTGCTTCTTTTTTCTTTTAACCAAAAAATAAAATCAGGTTTAAATCTCTCAATTTTATTAGATTTAGGATTATACCAAGGAATATATACATCATCTGTTGTTTCATCTAACTTTGAAAATAACCACCAGTTAAATTTTTTATTAAAAAGATTATCCTTTCTCATTAAATAGTTATCTAATTCTTTAATAAACTTAATTTCACTTTCTTCGGTAATGATATGATTAAGATAGCCAATTTTATGCTTGGACTCAGATAAAATAATCGGATAATAATAATGATTGGGAACGTATTTTATTTTTATTCCATTGAAAGGTTGAGAAAATAGATCCTTATCTTTAATTCCTTCTTCAAATAATTCAAGTTGTAAAGATTTTATTTTCTCTTCTTTCTTTTCAATTGATTTTACTTCTTCCATTTTTTCTAAAAATTCATCTAATCTTTCAAGTTTAGAAAATCTTGCTTTTTCAAAATGAACAATAAATTTTCCTTTCTCTACTTTTTCAAAACGATCAAATTTCTCAGGAATTAATGAAAAATGATCAATAATACGAGACAAAATAATGTCTGGATTTAAAACAGCTGTTTCTCCTTCAAATTTATAATAATTTAATGGCTCTTTGAAACTTTTCTTAATTGTCTTTACTATCTTTGGCTCTGTTTCATATCTTGCTAAAAATACTCTTTCATCCTCAAAATATTCAAAATATTTTTTTGCTAAATTGAAATCATCTTTCTCTAAAACATAACTTTTTGGTTCTTTTGCATCAGCCAAAATATAAGACGCTGGCTTATAAACCGGTACAAAAAGAGGTAATTTTTCTGCTTTTTTGTTCAGTTTAAATTGTCCCGCAAGTGAATATTCTTTTCCTTTTACATCCTCAAATGTTTTTATAACTTCTTTTAAAGCGCCAGCATTTGTTCCGAAGATAAACAATGTCTCAATCGGGAAGATATAATTTTTAATTTTTCTATAAACATTTTCTTTTATCTTTTTGGCAGTAAAAAGATGCCATAATCTCTTCCTTTTATTTTTTATCGGCTCTATTCTTATTCCTCTGCCAACTGATTGTAAGACAAATTTTTTGGCATCCTTTCCAACACCAATATTGATAAAGAGTATAATGTTTGGCCTATTAGAGTCCCAACCCTCATAAAAACTGCGAGAACCCATCAAGATATTAATATCTGAATCGTCGCGATTTATCTTTTTAAAAACGCTTTCGTTGTCAAAACTTTCATTAATCTCATAACCATCAAGTTGATCTTTAAGCCATCCTGAAATATTACCAATTTTGATTAAAGCAAATGGCTTTTCTGAAGTGCGTAATTTAAATACCATTTCCTGGCGATTTTCTGGAATAGTTAAAACCTCAATGTTTCCAGGACTCTTAGAATTAAAAACATCTTTCAAAACATCTTGAAATGTAATTTGTT
Organism: bacterium; assembly: GCA_021163745.1. GTDB lineage: Bacteria > Patescibacteriota > Minisyncoccia > Portnoybacterales > JAGGTM01 > JAGGTM01. The sequence goes on along the minus strand of JAGGTM010000038.1, from coordinate 1,692 downwards.
TCAGTAATTTTTCATCAACTATAAATTCTTCTCCTTCTGGTATTAGTATCCTTTTATCAATCTCAAATTTTTCAACAAGTTCCTTTTTGGCTGACTCAAAAAGTTTCTCATTAATTTTTCCTTGGCCAATTTTTTCAATCTCTTTAAAAAACAACACTAAATCAGGTTCCTTCTCCATCTCTTTAGGATTAACAGTGTTTACCAATGTCAAAAGCAAAGGATAATGATAAAATCTTTTTTGAGTTTTTTTAATTTTTTCGGCAAATTTCCGAATATAACTTAAAAGAATAAGAGCTTTTAAAACAATTTTTTGCTTTTCAATGGCTGAAAAATCTTCTTTTTCTTTAAATGCTTTTATTTCTTCTTGGGAAAGATAAACCCGCTTACCATAACCTGCCTCAATAAATTCTTTGAGATTAAAGTTAAATCCTGTGGTTATAAAATCTCGCGGGTCAGTAAAAGTGGCAGAAAAGTTAAATAAAAATCCGTTTCGAGATAAAATTGAGTAAATAACTTGCCTCTTTGAGTCTTCTTTGTCTCCTTTATGTGCCTCATCAAGTAAAATATACCACCTACCATCATTGTCATAATTTCTAAAATTAATGATTTTTTCTTTCTCTTCATCAGAAATCAAATCAGAGCGATAATAAAAAATAGTTATTTCTTTATCTCTAAACAAAGATTGAGTTTCTCTTTTGACGCTCTCATACTCCTTTAAACTCTTCAAGTTAATAAAAATATCGCTGTTTGAAGCATTAAACTCGCGAATATATTCTTTAAACTGATCAATTAAATCATCTCTGTGAGTTAAAAACAAAATATCATTTGCTGGAATTTCTTTATTTTCAATTAACTTTTTTAAAATCTCAATTAACTTAACAATAACTAAAGTTTTTCCTGAACCAGTTGCCATCCAAAAACCCATTCGGTTAATAAAATTTTCAAAACCAACTTTTCCATCTTTCACTGGGTAGTATTCTTCAATAAGTTTTGCTGTCTTTTTTCCTTCTTTTTTTGTTAAATCATATTCTACGCCTTTCTCTGGAAAATTAGGATCTGCAGTATAGAACTTAAAAAATTCTTCTTTTCTTTTTTGGTTTACCTCTAACTTTTCATTTTCTTGATAATCAATTTCGCTTTCATAATACTTCCATAAAATCTTCAAAGCATTCTCCAAAGCTTTTTGCTGAAAGTCATAAAGGGTTTTCTCTCTTGAAAAACTTTTCAAATCAAAATTTTGCCATCTTGCTGGTAAAGAATCAAAAGAAATATTATCCGCTATGTTTTGAAGTATTAATTTGGACATAAAATAAGAAGTTTTCCACAGTTTTGATTGGTTGATAAAACTTGACAAAAATTTGATAAAACTTGACAAAAATTCCAGCTTTGCTATTCTTATAATAGAATACACAGGAAAAAGCACCTCTTTGGGTCTCGTCCCTTAGCGGTGCTTTTTCATTTTGCTTTTATATTCTAAATTCCATCCTAAACTTTTAATTCCCAAATTTAGATTATTGGCGTCTATAAAAGCGTAAACTTTTTTATCCTTAATGTTTTTCATATCCAAAAGATTCTTTTATTGAATTGAAGCATACTCTTCGGATTTTACTGCCCTAATTTAAAATTTCGCCAAATTGCTGATAAGTTATCAAAATGAATATCCTTGGTTATATTTTGTAAAATCAATCCTTG
>JAGGTM010000090.1 GCA_021163745.1 bacterium | reverse complement strand
ATATTCTTTTTATCTGCCCAACCAGACCTAGAATCCGGACTCCCATTTGTTTGGGATTTTATTTTAAGAAAATTTGCGCATATTTTTGAATACTTAATTTTATGCCTTTTATTTTTTTATGCTTTATTTCCATCCCGCTCCACCGAAGCCACGGTTGTGAGTCTGTGGAGGAATGTAAAGAGAAATTATCTGAAATGGTTTGGTCGCACAAAAAACGCCCCTAGGCATTCAAACGTGCAAGCCCAAGAGTATTTTGAGAGCCACTACTGTAAAAATATGGAGTGGAGCTCATGTAAAAAAGCTATATATTTATCTGTGTTTTTTTCGTTTATTTACGCTATATCAGATGAATATCATCAGAGGTTTATTTTTGGAAGATGTGGATGTATAAGAGATGTATTTATTGATAGCGTAGGGATATTGATAGGATATTGGATTATTAAAATGAAGATGGTAAAATAGATTAGAAAGTATGTTTTTGAAAAGATTTTTTAGCACATATTCTTTTGGTTTAGATATTTCTGATTTTTCTATAAAATTGGCGTCTCTTAGGGAAAAAGAGGGAAATTTGGTTCTATCCAGTTTTGGCGAAAAAAGAATCCCTAAGGGAGTAATTGAAAAAGCAGAAATAAAAGACTCTAAAAGATTGAGCATTCTTATAAATCAATTACTAAAAGAAGCTAGAGGAGAGAAAATAGATACAAAATACGTAGTGGCATCTTTACCCGAGGAAAAGGCATTTGTGAGGATAATTCAACTTCCGAAGATGAAAAAAGAGGAGGTAAGGGGAGCAATAAAATGGGAACTAGAAGCGAATATTCCTTTATCTATATCAGATGTTTACTATGACTGGAAGGTTATTCCTTATAACGATCCATCTAATGTTTATGTTTTGACTGTAGCAATGAGAAAAGACATAGTAGAGAGATATTTTCAGACTCTTTTACATAGCGGTTTAAATCCCATTGCTTTGGAAGTGGAAAGTGTGGCTTTAGTCCGTGCTTTGATAAAAAATTACCATTCTTTTCATCCTATAATTATTTTAGATATGGGGATTTCAGGTACAGGGTTGACAATTTTTTCCGGGGAGACAATTTGTTTTACTTCTCATATTCCGGTTTCGGGCACGGATTTGAATAATGCAATTGCAAAGTCGCTGAACATAGATTTAGAAAAAGCAGTAGATTTGAAAATTAAAATTGGCTTAGACGAAAAGAAAGACAAAAAGGTTGCGAGCGCCTTAAGAAATGTAGTGGATAGATTAATAAGTCAAGTTTCTCATTATGTTTCTTATTATAAAAGTCACGGAGAAAAAAAATATATTCCCGATGGAATTATTTCTAAAATTCTGCTTTGCGGGGGAGATTCTCTCTTAATCGGATTACCAGAATATTTATCTTTTAAATTAAAAATTCCAACGGAATTAGGAAATCCTTGGGTAAATATTCTGAAGCCACAAATTTCCTGCATTCCCGAATTACCATACAGAAGATCATTGGCCTATACTACTGCCCTTGGTCTGGCTCTATATAGTTTTACTTCGAGTTCTGCATAAAGACAAGGCAAGTCTCTTATTCTCATTATAATATCAATACGGCGCAATTATGCTTAATTTGAATTTACTACCACCATATTATAAGCGGGAAATAAAAATAAGAAAGATAAATTCTCAAATTCTTTATATAAGTATTTTGATCTTTGGTATAATAATCATTTTCATTTTTCTTTTAGGATTGATTAACTTATTTTTATTTATCCAGTCAAAGAAAATAGACGCAAAAATTAGAGAAATAAATCGGGAGCTCAATCTTAAAAAAACTAAAGAATACGAAAATAGAATTAAGGAATTCAACAGGATGTTAGGTAGTATAGATGAAATCGAAAGAGAAAAAGTTCAATTTTCTCCGATTTTAGAAAAAATCTCCCATTTGATTCCAAAAGAAATAAAAGTAAACAGTATTTATTTGAACAACTCAAGAGAGGTGAGTATAAACGGACTTTCTCCAAAAAGAGAAAATTTGCTTCGGCTAAAACAAGTATTGGAAAACTCAAAAGAATTTACAGATGTAAAAATACCTTTGCCTAATTTAATTAAGCCAAGAGATATAGATTTTACCATATCTTTTAAATACAAAAGATAGAAGATATTTCAAGTTACAAATTCAAAACAAAATTTTAGCGCAAAGTCCAAAACGCAAAGGTGCAAGGCTACAGCGCAAAGCTTAAAGCAAAAAAGAAAAAATTTCGCTTTACGCTTTGAGTTGTAGTTTTGCTTGCCTCGTAGAAAACCGCAGGTTTTCTTTCGGGGCGCTTTGCGGTTTGGGTTTTGCGCTTAAAAAAATATAAATTATGAAGTACAGAAAAATTTATATTAATTTAATAATTTCCATAGTAGTTATTTTTTCGAGTGTTGCTTTGGGGGTAATTCCGTTAATTAATCTTACTAAAGCCAAAAGCAAAGATTTTAGAAACGAACAACAGCAACTTCGTTTTCTAAAAGTTAAAAGCGAGTATAGAAAAGATTTGGAGAAAGATTACAAAAAAAGCGAAGAAGGTATAAAGAAGATAAATTCTATGTTAATTAATGAAGAAAGGGTAATCGAATTCGTGAAGGAATTAGAAGATATAGCGAGATTAACCAAAAACCAAGAGGAAATTCAGATTTTAAATAAAACTGACGAAAAGGCAATGTTTTTTAAAATATCTTTAATGGGTGATTTCCCTTCGTTTTTTCATTTTCTTGTTTATTTAGAGAATATGGATTATTTGATAGAAGTCCAGAATTTACGTATAAGAAGATTAAGTGAAAAAGATTTAATTAAAAAGGAACTGTCGGGATTTAAAATTGGAGATATAGAAAGTGAAATAGAAATAAAAGTTTTCAAAAATATATAAATTATGAAAATAAACCTATTTAAAATTTTGACTTTTT
>JAGGTM010000013.1 GCA_021163745.1 bacterium | reverse complement strand
GAATTATGAATATTGAATTATGAATTATGAATGAATCTAGAATTATGAATCTGGAATTAAGGTTTTGATTTTGAACTTCTAAACTTTCCTGATTTCTGATTCCTGATTCATGATTCAATTTAGGATTCATTTTGAATTGAGATTTTAGACTTTAGATGTAGATTTGGCATTTGCTTGCCCTTACAATTTGTGAAGCAAATTATTTAGGGACATTTGACATTTGAGATTTGAGATAAATTCGTTTTGAATTTCAAACATTTGAATTTTGAAATTGTTTGTAATTTGTAATTTGGAATTTTGAATTTTGAACCTCCTATCATCCATATTTAGGCCAACAACAGTGTTTATATTTTTTGCCAGATCCACAAGGACAAGGATCGTTTCTTCCCGGTTTATCTTTATTGCTTCTGTCAAGAACTTTGGCCGATTCTCTTTCAGCAGTTTTCTCCCCCAAACTCACCTTATAAATCATTCCTACCACATTGCTCTCTATCATATCTAACAACTTATGAAATAATCTATGGCCTTCTTTTTTATACTCTACCAAAGGATCTTTATGCCCATATGCGCGCAAGTTTACAGAATCGCGCAGATGCTCCATGTTATCTAAATGTTCCATCCAAAGCGTATCTATAGTTCTTAATAAAATAAATTTTTCTACTTTTCCCATTTCATCTTTTAATTCCTTTTCTTTTTCCTCATATGCTTTTTTGGCCAAATTTACACAATAAGAATAAATTTTCTCGGGAGTTTCAAACTTTAAAATCTCTGAATGTATATCTGACGAAGGATTAAAAATTGCTTTCATAGTTTCGCATATTTCCTCATATCTCCAATTATCGGGATTCTCATCAGATGTGTGAAATTCTACGATTTTTCTAATTTCATTCTCAACCATTTTTAAAATTTCTTTTTTTAATGGCCTATCTTTACTATCTTTGTTTTCAAATTCTTTCAAAATTTTTCTTCGCTTTTTGTAAATATAATCCCGCTGCTTATTTAAAACTTCATCATATTCTAAAATATGCTTTCTTATATCAAAATTATATCCTTCCATTTTTGCCTGCGCAGATTCAATTGCCTGAGAAATAAATTTATTCTCAATTGGTTGATCTTCGGGAATTTTTAAACTATCCATTATTTTTCTCATTTTGTCTCCACCAAAAATTCTCATTAAATCGTCTTCCAATGATACAAAAAACTGACTGGATCCCGGATCTCCCTGTCTTCCCGCTCTTCCTCTTAATTGATTATCAATTCTTCTCGCTTCATGTCTTTCTGTGCCAATTATATGAAGCCCACCCAAAGAAACTACTTCATCATGGGCTTTTTCCCATTCTTCTTCAGAAGAATACTCCTCTGGTCTTCCTCCTAAAATAATATCTACTCCCCTACCAGCCATATTCGTGGCTACAGTCACCGCGCCTTTTCTTCCTGCTTTGGCAATAATTTGTGCCTCCTTTTCATGATTTTTTGCATTAAGAACCGAATGAGGAATTCCTTCTTTTTCAAGCATTTTTGATAAAAGTTCATTTTTTTCTATGGAAACTGTACCTACTAAAACCGGCTGGCTATTTTTGTGTCTTCTTTTTACTTCCTCTATTACTGCCTTAAATTTTCCTCTTTCTGTCTTATAAATTTTATCCGGCAAATCTTTCCTTATCATTGGTTTATTTGTAGGAATAATTATTACATCTAAATTATAAACCTTTGAAAATTCCTCTGCAGAGGTATAAGCGGTTCCTGTCATTCCGGTTAATTTCTCATACATTCTGAAATAATTCTGAAAAGTGATAGTTGCCAAAGTTCGAGATTCCGGCTGAATAGGAACTCCTTCTTTTGCTTCCAATGCCTGATGTAATCCTCCGGAAAATCTTCTTCCAAACATTAATCTTCCAGTAAATTCATCTACAATAATAACTTGATTATCTTTAACAATATAATCTTTATCTTTATGAAATAAAACTTGTGCTCTCAACGCCTCTTCTAAATGATGAACATAACGAATTCCACCCTCCTGATAAATGTCTATACCTAAAATCTTTTCTACCTTTTCTATGCCTTTTTCTGTTAGAGTAACTACTCTCATTTTTTCATCAATATTATAGTCTTCATTTTCTTTTAATCCGGTTACGATTTTAGCAAACAACTGGTATAAACGCGGAGATTCTGTATCGGGTATAGAAATAATCAACGGAGTTCTTGCCTCATCTATTAAAATAGAATCCACCTCATCTACAATAGCATAATGAAGTTCTCTTTGTACTATTTCATCCAAGGATTGGGCCATATTATCTCTTAAATAATCAAAACCAAATTCATTATTTGTCCCATAAGTAATATCTGCCTCGTAAGCTTTCTTTCTAGGAACCTCTATTAAATTTTCCATTTCTATAGTGACTTCATTTTTATCAACGGTTTTAGGTTGGTATAAATATGCTTTATCATGAACAATACAGGCACAGGAAAGTCCAAGCAAATGATAAATCGGACCCATCCAGTTAGTATCCCGTTTCGCTAAATAATCATTTACAGTTACAATATGAACCCCCTTACCAGTTAATGCATTTAAATAAACAGGTAAAGTTGCTGCTAAAGTTTTTCCTTCTCCTGTTTTCATTTCTGCAATTTT
>JAGGTM010000029.1 GCA_021163745.1 bacterium | reverse complement strand
TTTTTCCTCTGGTGTTTGATGGCCTTACGACCATCGTTACTCTCTACTATTGTGGAGAGTTTCCTACAGAGGAAATTCCAGAGCCTAGAGCTGGGACAACACCCTAGGGTGGCACTTTGGCAACCAGGGAAACTATAGGCGGTTTCCAGAGCCCCTTTATATTTTTTATTAAGTTCCTATAAATAAAGATATCAAAGTAGAAAAAGTTGTCAATAGAAAAGACGGCAGGAGAGGATTAAGATAGGGGAGGGAAAGGATGTTCTTATTTCTTCCCATCCCCCTCTTACTCCCCTCCGACAAGAGTCGGAGGGGGAGATAAGGATATAATTATTTTAACCCATCTCCCTCTTAATCTTCCATCCCACCTATGTCGGAGAGGAGATTAAATTAAAAGGAATATCTTTTATTTCAAGAAGAAATCCTTTTTCTTGTTTTTCTTGAGATTTTTCGATTATAAGGTCCGATAAATGATATACCAAGTATTCTTTTAGGAAAAGAAATAGAATTATTTTGCAAAGGTTTTATGAAAATAAAGTGTCTTTTTTTAAGGAGAATAAAAGAGAAATATGGACTATTTTATTTTTTAAAAATTGTGATATAATAAAAGACATTGAGTAAAAATGAAAAATTAGGAGGAGAAATTTTTAAATAATTTCTCTTCTTGTTTTTCATTTTTTATTTTTATGAAATACAAAATTGCAGTATCAGGAGCAGCAGAAATAGGTCATTGTGAAAAGATGGTAAAAAAGAAAGCAGAAGAAGTAGGCAAAGAAATTATTCGTCATAATGGTATTTTAATTACAGGAGCAACTACAGGAATTCCTTATTATGCAGCAAAGGGAGCAAAAAAGGTAAATGGAATAGTGATAGGAGTTTCTCCTGCTGCTTCTGAAAAATCACATTTAAGAAAGTATCGCCTCCCTATTGATAATCATGATTTAATTATTTATACTGGATTTGAGTATGCAGGGAGAAATCTATTTTTATGTCGCTGTGCAGATGGAGTAATAATCATTTGTGGAAGAATAGGAACATTAAATGAATTTACTATTAGTTTTGAAGAAAGGAAGCCAATTGGAGTATTAACAAATACTGGAGGAACTGCAGATATAATAAAGGAAATTGTAGAAAATTCTCATCGTGGACCGGGAAAAATTGTTTACGATAGTAATCCAAGGAAGTTAGTAAAAAAGTTAATAAAGTTAATTGATAAAGAAAAAAATTCTGTCCAAAAATAGGCCCACACTATACCTTTAAGGCTATGGTGTGGGGTAAACCAAACTCGCTTTCTATAAATCTATGAGTGTAGAAGTAAAAAGAAAACCAAAAGAAACTATTTCTGCTTTAGTAAGACGCTTTTCCAGAGCAGTTCAAAAAAGCGGTATTTTGATTGAGGCAAAAAAAAGAAGATTTTATGTTAAGAAACCTACAAAAAGAGAAAGAAGAGAATCTGCTTTAAGAAGGATTAAAATTATAAAAGAACAGGAGAGATTAAAGAAACTTGGTCTTTCTTCTTAAATTGTAGTTGCTAACCGCTTTGGTAACAACTTGATTATTAACCCTCCCCCCTCTTAATCTCCCCCTCCGACTCTTGTCGGAGGGGGAGATAGAGGGGGGAGGGAAAATTTGTTACCCAAGTGGTTAGATAGTACAATTGAGATAAAATTATGAGGGTTTTAATGATTAGTTTAGATAAAACTTTATTAGGTCAGGATTATAGTGGCGATGCAATAGAGCGACATAAAGAATATGCCAGAAGAATAGGTTGGTTGGATGTTATAATTTTCAGTAAAAAAGGCACCGAAAAGAGATCTACTCCAGTTTTAATGGAGGCAGCCCCATTAATAATCCATCCTACCAATTCTAAAAGTAAGCTTTTTTATATTATAGATGCATATAGAATAGGAAGTAATTTGAATACTAACAACTCTACAAGACAGAAGCAACACCAAAAACTTTCTCCGAATTTGATAGTTACTCAAGATCCATTCCTTACTGGCTTAACCGGCTGGCTTTTAAAAAGAAAATTCAAAATTCCTTTATTAGTTCATTTTCACGGCGATTTTTGGGAAAATAAATATTGGATTAAAGAAAAATGGTATAACTTTATTTTACTTTTACTTTCTAAATTCATAGTAAAAAGAGCGGATGGGATAAGAGTGGTAAGTTCTGGAATCAAGAGGAAATTGATTAAAGCGGGTATTTCTAAAAATAAAATTAGGGTTATTCCTACGCCGGTTGATTTGCAAAAATTTGAGAAATGCAATCCAAAAAAAGTTAATCAGATTAGAGAAAAGTATGGCAATAAAAAGATAGTTCTTTTTGTAGGCCGTTTGTCTAAAGAAAAAAATCTACCTATGCTGCTAAAAGCAGCGTTTGATGTTATACGAAAGGATCGAGATGTTATATTTTTAATTATTGGCAAAGGAAAAGAAAAAGAGAAATTATTACATCTAACATCCAACCTTAAACTTCAAACATATGTCAAATTCCTTGGATGCGTAAAGCATGAAGAGTTAGTAAACTACTATCATGCTTGTGAATTTATAGTTTTACCTTCTTTTTCAGAGAGTTTTGGAAAGGTTTTACTTGAAGCAGGTGCATCTGGTAAACCTGCTGTTGCTACATCTACCACTGGCGCAAAAGAAATTATCATAGACAGACAAACCGGATTTTTAGTGCCTATAAATGATGAAAAAAGTCTGGCTAAATGCATAGTTAAACTTCTTCAAGAAGAAAATTTAGTTCATCAAATGGGTCAAGCAGCTAAAGAGCACATTTTATCTAAATTTAATCCAGAAAAAACTATTCAAAAAATGACTCGGTTCTGGAAGGGTATCTCTCATTAGGGCCCCTCTCATTAGGGTTTTACCCTTGGCTTCGCCAAGGGTAAAACCCTTACGAAATAACATCTTCAAAAAATGATTAAACCCCCAACCCTTAAAATCCAACATCTAACACTTCTAATGCTCACTAGGAAAGTGGATAAAGCGGATACTTCTCCAGCTGGTTTTACTTATAATTGGGTGAAAAAACTCGGAGAGAGATTAGATAAACTATATGTTATTACTTGGCAGAAAAGCGACAGAAGCAATTTACCGGAAAATATTAAGATAATTTCTTTATCTGGTAATAAATTTAAAAAAATTTTTACCCTACAAAAAGAATTATTAAAGATTTTACCAAAAGTTGACGGAATATTCTGTCATCAGAATCCAGAATACACTATTTTAGCTGCTATTTGGGCTAAGTTGTTTAGAAAAAAAATAATTACTTGGTATACTCATAAACAAGTAACCTGGAAATTACACTTAGTAAATTTATTAGCCGATAAAATCTTAACTGCTTCTAAAGAAAGTTGTAGATTAAAGAATAGGAAGAAAATTGTAGTTACCGGCCATGGAATTGATATAGAGAAATTTAAACCCCTTTTCCTTCATAGGAAGAAACCCCCCTCTTTATCTCCCCCCTCTTTGAGGGGGGAGAATGAGGGGGGAGAAAAGTTTACAATTCTATCAGTAGGAAGAATATCACCAGTAAAGGATTATAAGACATTAATT
>JAGGTM010000044.1 GCA_021163745.1 bacterium | reverse complement strand
GGAAGAGAAAATCAATGAGAGGTTAAGAGAATTGGGATTTTTAAAAAAACCAGAAGCGGAAGTTTTGTACAGGAGCTTATTAGATAAAGCATTATGTGATGATAAAAGTTTATTTTCTTATTTTGGAAGTCCAGATTTGGGTTCTCAGACAGGGTGTTCTTCTATTGTTAATTCCATTTATAATCTCATAAAGCCATTGAATGGATTTTATTTAAAAAAAGAGAAGGCAAGAGATTTGCTTTATAAAAATCCTCCAAAATCTATTATGAACAGTTTGGGATATGGTTCTAATATAAAGAAAATGTTGGATAACGAAGATATTATAGAAATATTTTGCGCATTGAGGTTTGCAGAAGATCCCGATTGGTTGAATAATATATTTTTAAAATCTTACAAAAATTTAAGCCCAGAAGATTTTGAGATAAGAGAGACAGAAGCGAGAGTTCTTCCTGAAAGATGGAGAGGGGTTGGACAAAGATTTTTAGGGAAAAAGCTACATCATATGAGTCATTTAAAAGAGTTAGGTGTAGTTTTTGTAATTCCGGTTCCATCTTTAAACAGCGGTGAAGTCCTCTATTTATTTTTTATGGTTCTACATTATCTTTATGAAGTGCACTGGCATTCTTTAATTTTTGAAATGGTAAAAGACCGCAAAGATTTTTCCAAAAAATTAATTTCTATTTTAAAGGTAGAAACCTCAAGCTTCCCGCTGCCTGATAAGAATAAGATTAGTTGGAGGATAGTTAATACTTATTTAGGTAAGAAAAATATGAATGATTCTCGTTTGTTTGAGCCTCATATTTCTCCAGAAGTTTTGCATTACACGAATTTTTATAAAGTATTGGATGAATTTAGCAAAAAACATCCTGAGCTGGAGTTGGATTTTTGGAAAGATTTGGGCTGGGTTGCAGATTATTTTTATTCTAAAAGCCTTAAAAAAGATATTCTTGTGAGTTTTGATTTAATTGATATTGGCATTTCTTTATTAAGAAATAAGCCGGTTAAGGAAATGTATCTATATCATTTTTGTGACGCTTTGTGGAATAAGATATTTGCCGAATATATGGGAGAAGAGTTTTTGGATAGAATAATGAGAGAGAGATTGTTAAATGGATATGTAGAGTTTTCAAAAAATGATAAATAAATTAAATTTTCAAAGAAATGTTTTGCTTTCTCGTTATACCAGTTTTAGAATTGGTGGACCTGCTAAATATTTTTTTGTGGCAGAAAGCAGTTCGCAGTTAAGAAAAGCAATAGAGTTTGCGCATAAAAATAATTTAAAATTTTTTATTTTAGGCGGAGGAAGTAATTTATTGGTAAGCGATAAAGGTTTTGATGGATTGGTGATAAAAATAGAAATTTCCGGGATTATATTTAAAAATAGAATTGTGCAGGTCTTTTCAGGTGAAAAGTTGAGTAATGTAATAAATTACTTAGCAAAAAATAATTTGAGTGGCTTAGAATGGGCAGTAGGGATTCCCGGAACGATAGGGGGAGCAATATACGGAAATGTAGGTGCTTTTTCTCATTCCATTTCAGAGTTAGTAAAAGATGTAAAGGTTATAGATTTGGGCAGCCGAAGAGAATTGATATATAAAAACAGAGATTGCCGATTTATTTACAGGGGAAGTATATTTAAAAAGGATAGAAATTTGATAATTATTTCCGCTAATTTGAAATTTAAAAAAGCAAAAAAAGATTATGTAAAAAGGTTAATGCAAAAATACTTAAGCCAAAAAAGAAAAAATCAGCCATTGGAATTTTATTCGGCAGGATGTATTTTTAAAAATTTTTTTATAGATAATGATTTTAAGAAAGTTAAAGGAATAAAGGAGGTTGAGAGATTTAAAAAATGCGGATCTATACCTTCTGCATATTTAATAGAAAAATGCGGATTGAAGGGAGCAAAAGTAGGTGGAGCGATGATTTCAAAAAAACACAGCAACTTTATTATTAATTTGGGAAATGCTAAAGCAAAAGACGTAATTGCTTTGATAAATTTAATTAAAAAGGAAATAATGAAAAAATTCAACATTAAATTGGAAGAGGAAATCGAATATTTGGGATTTTAATTTTGTCAAAGTTATTCACATTTTTCTATCATTATGTATGTGATATAATACAATAAATTATGCAGATTATTATCAAAACAACTAATATAGATTTATCTCCGTCTATTAAAGAATACATAGAAAAGCGTATTGGTGGCTTAACGAAATTTTTGAAAAGAATAGACCAAGAAGTAGTCAAGATAGAAGTAGAAGTGGGGAAACCAAGCAGGCATCATAGAAAAGGGAATGTTTATTATGCAGAAGCAAATATTTCTTTGCCCGGAAAACTTCTTCGTGCAGAATCAGAAAGTTGGGATATTTATTTAGCCATAGACGAAATTAAGGAAAGTTTAATAAGGCAGATTGAAAGATACAAGTATAAATAAATTCCAAATTACAAATCACAAATCCCAAATAAATCCAAATGACCAAAATCCAAAATTCAAAACTAATTTATCTCAAATCTCAAAAGTCAAAACTCCCTAAACAATTTGCTTCGCAAATTACAAGGGCAAAGCAAAATTCAAAATACCCTCCCCCTCCTTAATCCTCCCCCTCCCAAGGGGAGGGGGAGGAATTGAAGTGGTCTTACTTTAATCCTCCCCCGCCGTAATTTTGTCACACAAATAGGGTTGCGAGAAAACTCAGAATTTACTCTCAATAATTAGAACAGCCTTAGCTTTCTGGAACAAAATTACGGCGGAGGAGACCCCCCTCTTAATCTCCCCCCTCTTTGAGGGGGGAGAATGAGGGGGGAGGGGTATTCATTTTGAATTTTGAACATTTGAATTTTGAATTTGTTTGGGATTTGGGATTTGTAATTTGTAATTTAAATAAATTAGCTTTAAGCTTTACGCTATAGTTTTCCTGCCCCGTAGAAAGCCGTAGGCTTTCCTTCGGGGCGCTTTGCGCTTTGAGTTTTGCGCTTAAAAATGATTTTGAATTTTGAATTGAAATATTTTTCTAATCTAGAAAAGAAAGGTCGATATTTACTCTCATACTACGGCTTAATAGCCGTAGGGGGGTATCTTAAAAAATATGCATCAATTAACTGATTAATTTCGGTTAAATTGACGTTAAATTATATGGCAAAAAGGAGAACATCCAGGAAAAGAGCCACCAGAAAAAGAACGACAAGAAAAAAAGCGGCAAAAAGAACAACTAGAAGAAAGACTACCAGAAGAAGAAAGGCTACTACAAAGAAGAGGACTACCAGAAAAAGAGGTAGAAGAAGATAAATAATATTATTGACAAGGAAAACAAATAAATTATAAAGTAAATATACATATTTCCAAATTTAAAAGGTCCTTGTATACCCCTTTGTTTTTGCCTTTTGTTTTCGGGGTATATTTTAGAATGCGGTGGAGTATTTATTATGATCAAATCAAAACCAAAAGGTTTTTTAAATACCGGAAAAATTAACTATGCTGGGAGGCATATAATTTTGGATTTATGGGGAGCTAGATTTACTAACAACGAGAGAAAAATTAAACAGGTTTTAAAAGAAGCAGTATCTGTTGCCAAATCTACCCTAATAAGTATACAGACGCATAAATATAGCCCACATGGATTTTCTGCGATTGCTCTGGTGTCAGAGTCGCATATTTCTATTCATACTTGGCCCGAGTATAAGTATATAGCAATAGATATTTTTACTTGCGGAGAAAAAACTGATCCTTATGCCGCTGTAAATGTTTTTAAAAATACATTTAAACCAAAAAAGGTAGAAATTGTAGAAATTAAGAGAGGAATAAAATTATAAAAAAACTTAAATATCGTTACTATTTTTATGGATTCTTTTTCAGAAATAATTTCAAATTATCAAAAAAAGATAGATAAAAAACTTAAAGAAATTTTCGATAAAGAAATAAATAATTACGAATTATCTTCTTTAAAAATAAAGAAAGATTTGAAGATATTAAAAGAATATACCCTAAGAGGAGGTAAAAGAATAAGGCCTATTTTAATAAATTGCGGATATTTTTTAAGCGGAGGCAGAGATAAAAATGCTATTTTAGGTGCCTCTGTTTGTGTAGAGTTAATTCATAATTTTTTTCTGATTCATGATGATATAGTGGATAGAGATTATTTAAGAAGAGGCGATTTGTCTTTGCATTATTTTTATAAAAACAAATATGAAAGTTCTTTTTTGGGAATATCATTGGCTATGATATGGGGAGATATGTTAAATGCCTTTGGCTATTTCCCTCTTTTGGAGAGCAAATTTAAATCGGAATACAAAATTGAAGCAATTTTCATTTTGGCGGATACAATCAAGAAAACTTGTTACGGTGAAATAATGGAAATGCTCCTAAAAGAAAAATTGCACAGATTATTAAGGCAGGAATGTTTGACAGAAGATAGAAATTTTAAAAAATTAAAAGGCATCGAAAGAGATATTCTAAATATTTACAAATACAAAACTGCTTTTTATACATTTATAGGACCGCTAAAAATAGGAGCGGTTTTGGCAGGAGCAGATTCTAAGATTTTAGAAAATATAGAAAAAGCGGGATTAAATCTTGGTTTGGCTTTTCAAATTAAAGATGATATCTTAGGTTTATTCGGGGCGCAAAGAGAGATAGGGAAACCTGTAGGATCAGATATAAGAGAATTACAACCGAATATTTTAATAGTTCAGACTTTAAATTTATCAGAGAAATCAAGGAGGGAGAAATTTGTGAGATATTTAGGGAAAAACCTTAAAAAAAGTGATATATCAGAATTGAAAAACATAACAGCAGAAAGCGGAGCGTTAAGTTACTGCGAGAAAAAAATGCATAAATTTATTAGATTAGCAAAGGAAAATATCATTAATATACAAGGTCGTAAAAAAGAAAAAAGATTTCTTTTGCAGTTGGCCGATTATATTATTAAACGCAACTATTAATTTTTGAGGTTTTGTATAAAATTTGGCCTGTAAAAATATGAAATATAAAGTAAATAAGGAAAAATGCATCGGTTGTGGTAGTTGTACGTCAATTTGTCCTTTGGGAGCTATTAAAATCGGAGCAGATGGGAAGGCTGAAATTGACAAAAACAAATGCAACAATTGCGGAAAATGCAAAGAAGTTTGTCCTGTGGGAGCAATAGAGGAGGAAGAAGATGGTAATCAAAATGCCTAATTTCGAGGGCGGGAATCTTAAACGTGTAAGACCCTCGAATTTCTCAAATAAAATAGTGTTTGTGGGGTTATCCGGCGGCATAGATTCTGCGGTTTCAGCAGGAATTTTAAGTATGAATTATTATACGGTGGGAGTTTTTCTAAAGTTGTTTAAAAATCATTCTTTTGAACCCGCAGAAAAAGTAGCAAGAAAATTAGGTATTCCATTTTTGGTGATGGATTTTCAGAAAGAGTTCAAGAAAAATGTAATAGATTATTTTTTGGAAGAATTTTCTGAAGGCAAAACACCCAATCCGTGTGTAATGTGCAATAAAAAGATAAAATTTAATTTGTTTCTAAAAAAATCATTAGAGATGGGAGCAGATTTTATAGCCACCGGACACTACGTTAGAAAATTACAAATTTCCAATTCTGGGTTTTCTGTTTTTAAACTTTATAGAGCAAAAGATAAAGAGAAGGATCAGTCGTATTTTTTATGGACATTGACCCAGGCGCGGCTTAAAAAAGTTTTATTCCCTTTAGGGAATTACACTAAAAAGCAGGTTTACGAATTGGCTGGAAAGTGGAGTTTACCGTGTGGAGAAGAGTCTGTAGATATTTGCTTTTTAAAGGGGGACCATAGAGAGTTCCTAAAAAGACATCTGAAGTTGAAGCCCGGTGTAATTACACATATTTCTGGAAGGATAATCGGCAGACATAATGGACTTCCGTTATATACCATAGGACAAAGAAAAGAAATTGGAGTTTCGGGAGGTCCTTTTTATGTGGTGGGATTTGATTTTAAAAATAATACTTTAATAGTTACAGATGATTTTTACGATAAAAATTTATATAAGAAAGAATTAATTGCTAAGAATGTCAATTGGATTTCTAAGAAGAAATTAGAATTTCCGTTAAAATGTTCTGCGAAAATAAGATACCAGCATAAGGCAGAGTCAGCAGAAATAGTAAAATCAAAAAATAGATATAGGGTTATTTTTAAAAAAGCACAAAGGGCAGTAACCCCAGGGCAATCTGTGGTGTTTTATAAAAATAATGAACTTTTGGGAGGGGGGATAATTGAGAAATAACTTGGAAAATAGTTTTATTCTTGTTATTATTATACAAAATGTCTTCCAAACAACTTAGAAAGAAATTTTTGAGTTTTTTTAAAAAAAGAGGGCATAAGATTGTGCCTTCTTCTTCTCTTTTGCCGGATGATCCGAGTGTTTTATTTACCACCGCCGGGATGCAGCAGTTTGTTCCTTTTTTAACCGGGAGAATAACTCCTTTATATCGGAAAGCGTGTTCGGTACAGAAATGTTTTAGGACAGATGATATTGAAGAAGTGGGGGATAATTTTCATCATACCTTTTTTGAAATGCTCGGAAACTGGTCGTTTGGAGACCCTAAAGCAAAGGATGGTATAGGAGATGGCTATTTTAAAAAAGAGGCAATAAAATTCGCTTTGGAGTTTTTATTAAATGAACTTGGTTTAGATAAGAAAAGATTATATGTAACTATATTTAAAGGAGATAAGGAAATCCCAAAAGATACAGAGGCAAAAGAATTGTGGATAAAATACGGAATTCCGAAAGATAGAATATTTGAATTTGGAAGAAAAGAAAACTTTTGGGGGCCGACCGGAGAAGTTGGTCCGTGCGGTCCTTGTTCAGAGATTCACTACGATTTAACCGGAAAGCCGTGCAAAAGAGAAGATAAATGCGCTCCCAATTGTCCTTGCGGGAGATTTATAGAAATTTGGAATTTAGTGTTTATGGAGTATGAGAAAAAAATCGACGACCAGAAATCCGGAATCAGAAAATATTATTACGAGTTGTTGCCGCAGAAGAATATTGATACCGGGATTGGTTTGGAGAGATTGACTGCGGTAGTACAGAATAAGCGGTCAAGTTATGATACAGATTTATTTTCACCTATTGGGAGAGAATTAGAGAATCTTGTAGGAGGCACGATGTCGGATAGTTTTTTCAACAGGAAAGAGGTTCGTATTATTTTAGACCATATAAGAGCGATATGTTTCTTGATTTCCGATGGAGTTTTACCATCAAATGTGGAACAGGGTTATATATTACGTCGGCTTTTAAGAAGAATAATAAGATACGGGAATACATTGAATTTAGGACAGAAATCTTTAATCAATTTAGCCAAAAAAGTTGTTTCAGTTTATAAAGACACATATCCAGAGCTTTCCAAAAAAGAAAATGACATACTTACTATAATCTCAAGTGAATACGAGAAGTTTTCTAAGGCATTAGAACGAGGATTGAGGCAGTTTAATAAACTAATTTCCAAAATTCCTTCGAATGAGACAGGAATTTCCGGAAAACAGGCGTTTGAGCTGTATACTACCTACGGCTTTCCTTTAGAGTTTACAAAAGAGTTGGCTAGTGAAAGAGGAATTAGAATTGATGAAAAGGGATTTTATAAAGAATTGGAAAAACATAAGGCGATAAGCGGGAAGGGCAGAGAGAAAAAATTCGGCGGCCATGGATTGGGTGAAGCGAGGGTATTTTCTAAGGAGGATGAAGAAAAAATAAAAAGACTGCATACCGCTACTCATTTACTTCATCAGGCATTAAGAGATGTATTAGGAAACCAGGTAAAACAGATGGGTTCGGATATTACTCCGGAAAGATTAAGGTTTGACTTTTCTTATCCAAAGAAATTGACTTCAGAGCAAATTGAGAAGGTAGAAAAAATTGTTAATGAGAAGATAAAAGAAAATTTACCTGTAAAAGTAGAGGAGATGAAACTGGAAAGAGCAATAGAGTCTGGTGCTTTAGGTTTTTTTAGGGCTAAATATCCAGAGATAGTAAAAGTTTATTCTATTGGAAGCTACTCCAAAGAAATATGCGCCGGGCCTCATGTTTCTCATACTAAAGAACTTGGAGAATTTAAAATAATAAAAGAAGAAGCATCTTCCGCAGGAGTGAGAAGAATTAAGGCAGTTTTAAAAAAAGTATAGTAATTTTCTCTCTTTGTCTTTATTTCATAAAGAAGAAGATAAGGAAAATTTTATAATAGCTCTTTGGTGAGTTTAGATAGCTTAACGCAAGGCACTACCAATTTTGCGTAACTTAAGTTATAATATAATTGATTTATAAAAATATAATGGGCTTTAAAAACTTATTGTTAAAATTTAAAAAATTTTCCGATTGTTTATTGGCTTTAGATATTGGGACAGAATTTGCCAAGGCAGTGATATTTAGGATAGACTTAAAAAGTAATAGAGCAATTATAAAGGGAATAGGACGTCACAGGCATAAGTCCTCGGATATTTCTCAGGGGGTGATTACAGACATAATGGGTGTGACCGATACATGCAAGATAGCGATAAATAAAGCAAAGAATATCGGCAAGTGTAGTCCAAAGAAACTGATTATGGGAATTGGGGGAGAATTATTAAAAGGGTATAGCAATTCTTTTGTATATAAAAGAGATGATCCCGAAAAGGAAATTGATTTGTCTGAATTTAAAAATATAGTCCAGAAAGCTCAATGGAAGGCGTTGGATAATATAAGGGAAAGTTTCTTATGGGAAACGGCGAGACAAGGCGCAGAAGTTAAGTTGATAAATGCGGATGTTACTGATTTGCGGATAGATGGTTATAAAGTTGCTAATCCGTTAGGATTCAAAGGAAGAGAAATATACTTAACTATTTTTAATATTTGCGCTCCGTTGATTCATTTATCCGCCCTTAAAAAAATTTCAAATTTACTAAATTTGAAATTAGCTAATATCGTTGGGAACTCTTATGCATTAAACAGAGCTCTTAATTTTGAAAATTCTTTTATTATTATAGATATAGGCGGAATTTCCACGGAAATTATTTTTATAAAAAACAAGGAAATAATTTCTTCAAAGACCTTTCCTATAGGCGGTAAATCTTTTACTAATGCATTGGCGAGAAAATTAGGTTTGGATTATTTTTTAGCGGAGGACATAAAATTAAAATATACCAGAAATCAGTTAGGATTAAATGCAAGAAAAAAAATAAGAGAGATTTTAAAAGAGATTACTCTGCTTTGGCTAAATGGGGTAGAATTATCACTGAGCGAGATTTCTTCTGATTCTAAAATTTCTTATTCTTCTCCGCTGCCCGAAAGAATATTCCTATGTGGCGGAGGAGCTAATCTTTCGGAGGTGAAAGATGCTTTAAGAGGAAAGTTCTCTAATTGGTGTAGGAATCTCCCATTTTCGGGAATTCCAGAAGTAAAAATTATTTCTGCTGATGATATTTCAAATATATTAGATGAAAAGAAATTATTATGTTATCCCGAGGATACTATCTTAGGATGTTTAGCGAATTCGGGATTAGGTTTGGTAAAAGAAAAAAATATTTCGGAACAGGTTCTAAGTCAAGCAATAAGAATTATACAAAATTAATATCTGAAAAATATCGCATTTTTCTAAGGTTATGAAGACAATTAATATTACAAAAGATGAGGATATAATTTCCATAGTAGATAAGATAAACAGGGAAAAAGATAATAAGATAAATTTAGTTATACCGCAAAAAGCAGAGGTTTTCCAAAATCTTGTTAATTTGATGTTGTTGAAGAGAGAGGCAGACAGTTTAGGCAAAAAAATTGTTATTGTAACTTCCGATGATATGGGACAGAGATTGGCAGAAAAAGCAGGTTTTCTGACCGAATTTAAGCAGGAAGGAGATATGAAAGAGATTGATGCAAAGCGTTTGGAGCCGTCTAAAATGGTAGATATTGTTACTCCTCGTAAGAGAGTTTCTTCTAAGAAAAATAATGGAGTTTTATCGCGGAAGGAAAAAGTTGAGAAGAAAATTTCCAAGGAAGAGAAATCCGTCCCTGAAAAATCTTCCTTTCTATCAAAAAAAGAAGAGGAAGAACTTCCTTTTTTCAGAAAATGGGATAGGGAAGAGAATGTATCTTTTAAGGATAAAGAAAGTTTATTAAAAAGATTTTTTTTAAGAAAAGAAGGAAAATCGGAGGAAGAAAAAGAAGATAATATATATACATCTTTTTTCCCTTTAAAGGTATTGATTTTTTTTGTGTGTTTTACTTTAATAGTGGGGGGAATGATTGTTTATTTTTTGTTTCCAAGAGCAGAGATAAAGTTATCCCCGCATAAAGAAATAGTATCTTTAGATTTGAATCTATTTGGAAGCGTGGGAATTTCGAAGATCGATCCCATTGACAATAAGTTTCCTATACAGTTAATTAAAGTGGAGAAAGAAAAATCAATGGAGTTTTTTTCAACCGGAGAGGAAGAAATTAATAGATATGCTACCGGAATTATTACTGTATTTAATAAATATAGTTCAAAACCACAGGGATTATGGAAAGGTACAAGATTTAAATCTTCTGAAGGGAAAATTTTTAGGACCACCAAGTATATAGTTATTCCGGGGGCTAAAATAGAACAAGGTAAAATTGTTCCGTCTTCTATAAGTGTGGAGGTTATAGCGGATAAGCCGGGCGAAGAATATAATATAGGTCCTTCTGAGTTTGTTATAGCAGCGTGGTGTGAAAAAAAAGACCCAAGATGCAAGGGGTTTTATGGTAAATCAGAAGAGAGTATGAAGGGAGGTTTTTCTGGAAAGGCAAAAATAGTATTGAAAAAAGATATTGAAAATGCAAAAGAAACAATTCTAAAAGAACTTGACGAATTATCAAAAAATATGTTAAATGAACAAATTCCATCGGGATTTGAGTTGATAGAAAAGTCTATCAAAAAAGAAGTATCCGAAATTAGTTTCTCCGCAGAAGAAAAAGATGCGGCAGATAAATTTACAGCGAAGGCAAAATTATTGATATCGGGGATTTTGTATAATAAAAGCGATATAAAAGAGCTGATAGATATAAATATTTCTTCGCATTCTCCCGAGGGTACCGAGGTTTTGCCAAATACTTCAAAAATTGAGTGGAAAAAGGTAGATGTAGATTGGGACAAAAAAGAAGCGAATTTTGAGGCAAAAATATCAGGGAAAGTGATTTACAAAATAGATAAGAAACAATTTCGGGAAGAGATAGCCGGAAAAACTATAGATGAGGTTAAGGAATATATTGCAGAGAATTCGAGAATTGATTACGCGAATGTATCAATTTGGCCTTTCTGGGTAAAGAAGATACCTTATTCTTTAGCAAAGATAAAAATAACTATAATTGATTAGAAGTTTGAGGGTAAAGCGAAAATTTCTATTAACGAGTTAACGAGTTAACGAGTTGAATATTAAAAATTCGAAATTCGAAACAATGACCAAAATTCAAAACTAATTTTAGCGCAAAGCATAAAACGCAAAACTCCCCGAAAGAAAGCCTGCGGCTTTCTACGGGGCAGGCAAAACTGCAGCGCAAAGCGCAAAAGTAGTTAAATTCAAAATTCAAAACAAAATTTTGAACATTTGAATTTTGAATTTGTTTGTAATTTGGGATTTGGAATTTAAATAAATTAGCTTTAAGTTTTACGCTGTGGCTTTGCGTTTTGCGCTTTGCGTTTTGCGCTTTGAGTTTTGCGCTTACACCATTACTTAAAAATTAATTGCTTTTATTTAATCGTTACAAAGTGATTAGCAAGTACAATTTTATTTAATAAAAATGGGAGATAAAAACAAAACAAGAGAAAGAGGGATAGTGGTTGAGGCCTTGCCAAATACCAATTTTAGGGTTAAGTTAGATAATGGTTTAAATGTTCTGTGCCATTTATCAGGCAAGATGCGTTTGTATTATATAAAAGTTTTTCCCGGTGATAAGGTAGAAATAGAAATAGACCCTCAACATCCCGAAAGAGGAAGAATTGTAAGAAGATTATAAAAAGTATTTAGGTTAGACGTTAGATGTTGGATGTTGGAGGTTTTTCTTTTGTTTATAATATGAAAGTTAGAGCATCAGTAAAAAAAATGTGTAGGAACTGCAAAATAGTCCGACGAAAAGGTCGGATATATGTTATTTGCAAAAATCCCAAGCACAAACAAAGACAAGGATGAGCTGGCAATTGGCAGTTGGCTTTTTGCTTTTTAGTTCATAGAGCGTTCTATGGACTAAAATTAATAAGAGTAATAAATGATAAATTCCTCTCCTTTTTATTTTCTCCTTAAAGAAAGAGGAGATAGAGAAGTTTCTTTTTCTTGATTTTTTTGAAAAAGATGGTAAAATTTGCACAATGCCTAGAATTGCAGGGGTAAATCTCCCCGAAAATAAAAGAATAGAAGTAGCATTGACCTATATTTATGGAATAGGGAGGTCTTTAGCTAATAAAATTTTAAGAAAAGCAAATATCGATCCCAATATTAGAGCGAATAAGCTTTCTCCAGAACAGTTTGCTAGATTGAAAGAGGCGGTTGAGAAAAATTATAAAATTGAAGGTGATTTAAGGAGAGAGGTGATGCTAAATATAAAGAGATTGAAAGATATAGAATGCTATAGGGGTATAAGACATATGAAAGGTCTTCCTGTAAGGGGGCAAAGGACAAAAACAAACAGCAGAACAGTCAGGGGAAATACAAGAAGAACAGTTGGAAGTGGTAGGAAGAAAGCGAAGGAAAAAACATAGGGAAATTGATATAATTCTAAATGTTCATCATCATTATTTTGTTTTTTGCAAAGAATTAATTTTCTAAATAACCAGTTTGTTTTTTTAGTTTTATTCAAAATCCGAAGTATTTTTATTTTTATCGCATAGATAAAGATGATGTTGATGAAAATAAAATGATTTTAGATTTCGTAATTCGGATTTGGATAATTTGTTGAGAAATTTATGGGGAAAAAACGTGTAGTTGTCAAAACTAAAGAAGAAGTTATAAAGGAAACCGAAAAAAGAGAGGCGATTATTCAAAAAGTTACGGGAAAGGCCCCTAAAAAGAAAAAGATAGTAGAAAAGGGGAGAGCTTATATTTATTCTACTTATAATAATACTATGATAACTATAACCGATAGAAATGGGAATGTTTTGGCATGTGCTTCTTCCGGAATGGTGGGATTTAAAGGTCCGCAGAAATCTACTCCCTTTGCCGCCTCTAAAGTTGCAGAGGTGGTGGCGGAGAAGGCAAAAAGAATAGGAATGAAAGAAATAGAGGTATTAGTAAAGGGCATAGGCACGGGAAGAGATTCTGCAATAAGAAGTTTGGGGAATAAAGGATTAGAGATAGTTTCAATAAAAGATATTACTCCTGTTCCCCATAATGGATGCAGACCTCGCAAACCCAGAAGGGTTTAATTGCCAATTGCCAATTGCCAATTGTTAATTGCTAAATTGAATTTATCGCAAGTTTCACTAATGAATATATTGGTGAAATTTGTGGTAATTTCTGTTAATTTTAGTGAGATTAAATTCAAAATGTAAAATTTGCAGAAGAGCGGGAGAAAAACTCTTTTTAAAGGGAGAGCGTTGTTTTTCTCAGAAATGTGCGTTAACGAGAAGAAGTTATCCGCCTGGAATTCATGGCCCAAAAAGAAGAAGAAGTTTGTCTGAGTACGGACTTCAGCTAAGAGAAAAGCAGAAATTGAGATATATTTATGGAATAACTGAGACACAATTGAGAAATTATTTTGAGGAAATCACAGGAAAAGAAGATAAATCAAGGTCATTGTTGAGTATGTTAGAGCATCGATTAGATAATGTGGTTTATCGTCTTGGTTTTGCAAAGTCGAGGAGAACATCAAGACAAATTATAAGCCATGGTCATATTTTAGTTAACGGAAGAAAAGTTGATATACCTTCTTATCAGGTAAGAAAAGGAGATATTATAAAAATTAAAAAAACAAGTATAAAAAAAGGTCTTTTTAAGGATTTGTCCGTTCATCTAAAAAATTATCAGACACCTTCGTGGCTCTCTTTGGATAAGGATAAATTAATTGGCAAGGTGATCGGAGAGCCGACTATTCAGGATATAGGTGAACCGGCGGAGATTGAGAAAGTAATCGAGTTTTATTCGAGATAATATTATTCGAGATAATATAATCAATGCTAAAAATGCAAATTATTATAGATGCATGGACGTACAGCTACATTTTACGGCCATCATCTTAGTAATAATTTGCATGTTATAGCATTGCAGTTAGTTTATGATTCCCTTACCATCTAAACCGAAAATAATTAAAAAGGAAAATAACAAAGTAGTATTGGAAATAGAAGGATGTTATCCCGGTTATGGCGTAACGCTAGGAACTACTTTAAGAAGAGTTCTTTTGTCTTCCATAGAAGGAGTAGCTATTACAGGAGTAAAAATAAAGGGCATTCCTCATGAATTTTCTACTATTCCCAATGTGTTGGAAGATGTAATTGGAATTATTTTAAATCTTAAGCAAATTAGATTTAGATTATTAAACGATACTCCGGGGGTAAAAGGATTCTTAAAGGTGAAAGGAGAAAAAGAGGTTAAGGCAAAGGATATTAAAATCCCATCTGATGTAGAGATAGTAAATAAAGACGCTCACATCGCTACTTTAACAGATAAAAAGGCAGAGTTAGAGATGGAGCTTGATATAGAAAAAGGATTGGGTTATTCGCCAGTAGAGAGAAGAAAGAAAGAAAAATTAGAAATAGGGAAAATCGCCATAGATGCTATATTTACTCCTGTAGTTAGAGTTACTTATCAAGTGGAGAATATGCGGGTAGGAGACAGAACCGATTTTAACAGATTAAAGATGGAGGTGGAAACAGATGGGTCTATTGAACCAGAGAAGGCATTCCGAGAAGCGTGCGATATTTTAACCGAGCATTTTGAGCTGCTTTCCAGCTTTGAAGAAAAAGAAACGGTTAGAAAAAAAACGAAAAAAGAGGTTAAGAAAGTAATAAAGAAAAAAAATAAAAAAGAAGAAGCTCCGTCAGAAATTAAAATTGAAGAGCTTAAACTTCCCAAAAGGATAATTAATTCTCTTTCTAAAGCAGGAATGAAGACAGTTGCGGGACTTATCAGGAAGAAAGAGGAAGATTTGATGAAATTAGAAGGAATGGGGGAAAAGGGTGTTAAGGAAGTGAAAAGGGCTTTGGGAAAATTGGGATTTACACTGAAAGAGTAAGATAGATTTTAATATACAGGATTTAATAACCAAGATCTTTGATCTTTGGAAATAATAAACCATTATACCGGACTTCCTCCGGATCCGGAAAACAACTTTATATTTGCGACACGAGTTGGATTTTCCTATTTAATTAGAAAATAGATTATAAATTACCCCACACTACAGCTGTAGTGTAAAGCCGTGGTGTGGGGTTTGCCTGCATCATAACAGAAAGCCGCTGGCGTAAAGATGCAGTACATGGCTGGTTATTTTCGTTGTATTTGCCGTTAATATACGGGTTAGCTATGCTATAGGGTTTCGTTTTGGTTGATAATTTTAATATTATGCGACATTTAAAAAAAGGAAAAAAACTAAGAAGGAAAAGAGACCAAAGAAATGCCCTTTTAAGAATAATGGCAGGTAATTTAATTATGCATGAGAAAATTAAGACTACAGAAACGAAGGCAAAGGTATTGAGGCCGTTTGTAGAAAAATTGATTACTAAAGGAAAAGCAGGAGATTTACATTCAGTTAGATATCTAGCAAGATTTCTTGAAGAAAAAGCAAGAAAAAAGGCATTGAAATTGGCGGAGAGATATAAAGATAGACCCGGTGGTTATACGAGGATTATTAAGTTGGGGCACAGAAAAAGAGACGGAGCAAAAATGGCCATTATTGAATTTGTAAAATAATTTTTCTTATGGGAGTTCATAAAATTGATGCAACAAATAAAGTTTTAGGTAGATTAGCTTCAAAAATTGCCGTTTTGTTACAGGGAAAACACAAGCCGAGTTTTGTGCCATTTTTGAATGTCGGAGATAAGGTAATAGTTACAAATACCGACAAGATGAAAATAACCGGCAAAAAATTGAAAAAAAAGATTTATTATCATCACTCCGGATATCCGGGTGGATTGAAAAAAATAACTTTAGAGGAATTGATGAAGAGAGATTCTAGAGAAGTATTAAGGAGGGCGGTATGGGGAATGTTGCCTAAAAATAAACTTAGAAAACAAAGAATTAAAAATCTTAAGTTATATAAAGGAGAAAAAGAATAATAAAGCCAAAAATAAATATGACAAAAGATACACAAAAATTATCAAGAACCAAAAAAGCTGAAAAGAAAGATAAGCCTTCCAAAAAGAAGATAGTGGAAACTACTAAAGAGAATTTGAAAAAAAATATAAAGCCGAAAAGATATTGGGAGGCAGTAGGAAGAAGAAAAACCGCTACTTGTAGAGTGCGAATTTTTCCTTGTCGACCTTTTGATGTGACAAAGGAAAGAGCCAGAATAATCGTAAATAACAAAGCTTATTACATATACTTTCCTACGCAATCATTACAAAAGATAGTAGAATCGGCTTTAAACAAAATGAAATCACTGGGTAGATTTAAGGTTACGGTGAGTGTAAAAGGAGGAGGGATAAAAAGTCAGGCGGAAGCAATAAAACACGGGATTGCTAGGGCATTAGTGAAGTTTAACCCCGATTTTAAAAAGAGATTAAAGAGAGCAGGTTATTTAACTAGGGATCCGAGAATGAAAGAGAGAAAGAAGCCGGGATTAAAGAAAGCAAGAAGGGCGAGACAGTGGAGGAAGAGATAGTTTTAGTGTTTATTTAGTTTAATTCTGAATAAGATATTATTTTTTATAAAATATAATTTTTTGTCTGATTTACTATAAGAAAAATCTTCCACATTGGAGAATAAATTTATATTATTTCTTGGATAATCTGAATCTAGTTCTATGATTTTTAAATTTCCATTAACTTTAAAGATTATATGATAGTTTGTTAATGGATACCATATAGCTTTTTTAATTGTTTTGCTTACGCGGGTAATTAACTGTTTCTCTCCTTTTTTTAGAAACGGAAAATTAGAGCCGTTTTTCAGGTAATAAACCCATATTTCGGAATTAGTAAAGTAAAGAAGCTTCTCTTCATCTTCGGAAAATTCCAGTCCCTTAACATTTTTTGCCAGTACATTAAATTTTCTTTTTGGCTTATCAAATATATAAAGAGTTCCGTTTTTGTCTAGTACTGCTATATTTTTAGCAGAAGCATAAATTTTATATTCTGATTCCGGCAGTGGAGATATATTGATTTGTGTCTCAGAAAATTCATTTCTTATAAAATCATTCAATTTTATCTTGTATAGAATCCTATCTATTTTTTTTATATATAAAACATAATCGTTTGATAGAGTATATCCTAATGTAGTGGTAGAGAAATTTTCTTTTAATTTTAGATTGGTTTGGTATATATCTGGATAAAGAAATTTATTCAGTGAGAATTCAGAGGATAAAGGTTTTACCATTTCCGGATTTAATTTTTCCGGAATAAGCATAATATTTTTTGCCTCTCTTACCAAATTTGGTTTTACTTTCATATGTTTTTTCCAAGAATGAAATCCTTGTTTTTTTACCTCTATAACGTATTCTTGTGGAATTAATCTTTTAATTAAACACGGAGTTCTTTTTTTGGTATATTTGTTGTTTATATAAACATTTGCTTTTTTGGGGATAGAGTTTAAGAAAATTCCTCCGGTAAGCACAATTTTTTTATTTTTAAAATCAAAAGAATATCCTTTTGCATACAGGATAATAAAGGGCACAGCAATTATAAAGGAAATTGCCAAAATGATTACTAAAATAGTACGTGTTCTTTTAAGCATTATTTTTTATTATATCAAGATGGAGTGAATTGGCAAAGTATTCGCCCAAGTTTTGCTTGCCCGCCCAAATTTCGAAGAAATTTGCGGCGGGCGGGGACAAAACCTGGGAGGGCAAGCAAATCCAAATGGCCAAAATCCAAAATTCAAAATACCCGCCCCCATCTTAATCCTCTTCCGACACGAGTCGGGGAAGGACATAGGAAGGGAGGGGGTATTCATTTTGAATTTGTAATTTTGAATTTGGAATTTTAATAAGTTTTGCGCTTGAATGTTGTTTTGATTTTTGATTTTTGCATTTTGAATTTTCGTTAGTAATTTCTGCTTATTAGTTTAGTCCACAGAACGTTCTATGAACAGAAATATCATAAATTTAAAGAGCAATGAAAACAAATTATTAATAGCATTTTTAGGAGTAACTATTATTGTAATTATTGTAATTATCGGGATTAAATTTTACTCCCGGGTTTTTGAATTAAAATGTGAGATAAAGTTGATTTCTACCCCCTATCATCAAGTTGTTTTTTATTTTAATCAACCTGTAATTAAAAGTTCTTTTGAAAAAGGATTTAAAATTAATCCTTTTTCCAGAGGAGAGTTTTTATTTAGAGATTCCAATCGTGAAGTTATTTTTATACCCTTTTGGCCGGAATACAATACTTTGTATAATATTTCTATTTCTAATGTCAGAAGTTACGCTTTAACTAAATTAGAGAATAAAAGATTTAATTTCAAAATTTTGCCGCCCTCTTCCTTAAATTTGTTGGAAGTAAAGCCCGGCAAATTGCCTATTTCAAAAAATTATATCACAAAGCCAAATGGGAAAGTAATAAAATTAAGTAAACCAAAAATTACCAAAGGTAAATATATTGATATAGATATCGGCGATCAGATTTTAGCCATTTACAAAGATGGTAGAGTGTTGGGGGTTTTTGATGTATCTACGGGCAGATACGGGATGCCTACTCCTTTGGGCAATTTTGAGGTTTTAACCAAAGAAAGAAATCATTGGTCGTATAAATACAAACTTTATATGCCTTATTCTCTAAAATTTGCTCCGGGTGTATACATTCATGAACTTCCTTATTGGCCAAATGGATATAGGGAGGGAGTAGGTCATTTGGGTAAGCGGGTTTCTCATGGTTGCGTGCGTTTAGGTGTTGGCCCGGCTGAAACTGTATATAATTTTGCGGATATAGGCACTTTTATTTTTATTCATAATTGAGGATTTTGCTCTCGACGAGCCGAGTACAAAACCCTAATACGGTAAATCCTAGTACGAGTGAGTTCTGATACGGCTTCTTGAAAAATAAAGTTGTTTAATATAGGATAGTTGTATGGAGAGATTTATTATAAAGGGAGGAAGAAGACTTGAAGGAGAAATAAGGGTTAACGGAGCAAAAAATGCTGCGCTTCCTATACTGGCGGGAACGGTTTTAACTGAAAAGCCCTGTGTTATTTCCAATATTCCATTGATTGAGGATGTGTTAAGGCAGATAGAGTTACTTAAAAAAATAGGAGCGAATATAGAGAGAACCAGAGAGAAAACTTATAGAGTTTGGGTAAAAGACATTGCTACTACACATTTAGACCAAGAGATTTCCCAAAAGCTTAAGGCGTCTATTTTGATTTCTGCCGGACTATTGGCAAGGGAGGGAGAAAGTTTTTTCCCGCATCCTGGCGGATGCGTGATTGGACAGAGACCGAGAGATATATTTTTAAGTGGATTTGAAAGATTCGGAGCAAAAATAATTCCCGTTAAAAATGGATATTGTCTTAAAGCAAAGAAAATAAAGGGAACAAAGTTTGTTTTTCCTATAATTTCTGTAACCGCAACAGAAGCAATGATTATTTTATCAGTATTTGCAAAAGGAAGGAGTGTTTTGATAAACTGCGCTTGTGAGCCGGAGGTAGTTAATTTGATTAGTTTTTTGAATAAATGCGGAGCGAAAATAAAGGGAGCAGGAACTCATACTATTTGCATAGATGGGGTTAGCAAATTAAATGGTGCTAATTGTAGGATTATTCCGGATAGAATAGAGGCAGGAAGTTTTGCCATTTTGGCCGGTGCAACTAAAAGCAGAATAAAAATTTCGGGTATTATTCCGGAGCACTTAGAAGTATTTCTGGAGATTTTAAAAAAAGCAGGAGTAAATTTCAAGACGGGAAGTAATTATTTAGAAGTTATTCCGCCTTTTAAATTAAAAGCAGTTAATATAAAAACAAAAGAATACCCGGGATTTCCTACAGATTTACAACCTCCCTTTACTGTTCTTTTGACTCAGGCGCATGGCGATTCTTTGGTACAAGAGGTTATTTTCGAAGGGAGGTTATTTTATACAGATATTTTAAATCAGATGGGTGCGAATATTTTAATGTGCGATCCTCATAGAGTTTTAGTAAGAGGGCCCACTAAGCTATACGGAAGAAAATTGATATCGCCCGATATTCGGGCAGGAATTGCTCTTATTATTGCAGGTCTTTTAGCGTCCGGTCGTTCAGAAATTGAGAATATCTATCAAATTGACAGAGGGTACGAAGAAATAGAACAACGGCTTTCTAAAATTGGAGCAGATATTAGAAGGGTGAGAGATAATTAGATCAAAGCGACACGAAGGAAATCCTGCGGTTTTCTACAGAGCATGCAAAACTATAGCGCAAAGCTACAATTTTAAAATCCCAAATTCCAAATTACAAATTCCAAACAAATCCCAAATTCAAAATTACAAATTCAAAACGAATACCCCTCCCCATTCTATATCCTCCCCTCCGACATAAGTCGGAGGGGAGGATTAAGGTGGGGGTGGGCATTTTGAATTTTGAATTTTGGTCATTTGGATTTGCCTGCCCGTACAAATTTTGTGAAACAAAACTTGGGCGGGTAAAAATTTAGGATTTTGAATTTAGGATTTAATTACTTTTAAGCTTTAAGCTTTACGCTTCAGCTTTGCCTGTCCCGTAGGAAGCCGCAGGCTTTCTTTCGGGGCACTTTGCACTTTGAGCTTTGAGCTTAAATTTGTTTTAAGATTTGAGATGTAGATTTAAGATTTGCCCAGCACCACTGTGGAGTCCAGAGTGGTGTTGGGTGAGATTTGAGATATTTTAATAACCTTTAAGTTTTACGCTTTAGCTTTACACTTTGCGCTTTGAGCTTTGCGCTTATATTATCATGTTTATCAAAAAAATTGGCATTGATTTAGGTACCGCAAATACATTGGTTTATATTCCAAAGAAGGGGGTTATTATTAATGAACCTACCGTAGTAGCGGTGTCTGTCGATGACAATCGTATTTTGGCTGTTGGCAAGAAAGCAAAGGAGATGCTGGGGAAGACACCAGATAGTATTGTGGCTTATAGACCGATGAAGGACGGGGTTATTGCAAACTACCGTGTGACCGAGGCTATGCTTCGGTATTTTATTAAAAAGGCATTAGGCAGACTTAGGGTTTTTAAACCAGAAGTTATGGTAGCGGTTCCCGCGGGAATCACTTCTACAGAGAGAAGGGCAGTTACAGAAGCAAGTGTTAAAGCTGGCGCAAAGCATGCCTATCTAATCAAAGAGCCGATTTTGGCAGCTATTGGTGCAGGGATTCCTATAAATGAACCCAGTGGTCACATGATTATAGATATAGGGGGAGGAACTACGGAAGTGGCGGTAATTTCACTGGGTGGAATTGTATCTTGTGCCTCTACCAGAGTTGGAGGAGACAAGATTGATTTATCTATTTCCGAATACATAAGAAAAAAACATAATTTAGCAATTGGAGAAAAGACAGCCGAGCAAATAAAAATAGAAATAGGAAGCGCTGTTTCAGAAGAAGAGGAAGAAGAATTGGAGATTCAAGGGAGAGATTTAATAGATGGATTGCCTAAAGTTGTAAAAGTTAAAACAAATGAAATTGCCGGTGCAATAAGAGAGCAACTGTACGAGATAATTGATACAATAAAAACAGTTTTAAGAGAAACCCCTCCTGAACTATGTGCCGATATTATAAACGAAGGAATGACCTTGAGTGGTGGAGGGGCGTTATTAAAGAATATAGATAAACTGATTACTAATGTAACTGGAGTTCCTGTATTTATTGCAGATGACCCTATGCTTTGTGTAGCAAGAGGGACAGGTATCGCTTTGGAACATTTAGAATTTTACAAAAGGGCAATAATGGTAAAACGATAAGCAAATTAATGAATTGTTAATTAATTTACCCCGCATAACTTTTGTAATAAGAGTAGTGCGGGGTAAACTGAATAAATGGAAATCGGAATACATTCTACTGCATTGACGAGAAAACGTAAAACAGGAGTTGAGGAGTATTCTTATCAATTGATAAAAAGTTTACTAAAATTACCTGAAGCAAAACATCATCAGTTTATTTTATATCTTCCCGATAAATTAAACTATAAGCAAATTTATGTATTCGACGAATTTAAAACTCTTGCTAAGTCCAATTTAAAAATCGAGAAATTAAAGTGGAAATTTCCTATGTGGACGCAGATAAGATTAAGTTCGGAGTTTGTTTTTAGGAAACCGGATATATTTTTCTCTCCCGCTCATACTTTGCCGTTAATTCATCCAGAAAATTCTATAGTGACTATTCACGGATTGGAATACGAGCATTATCCTTATTATTATTCTTTTTGGAAAAGGCAGTATCTTAAATTTACTACTTTGTATGCATTAAAATATTCTAAGAAGATTATTGCAGTGTCGGAAAATACGAAAAATGATTTAGTGGAATTGTATGATACAGATCCACAAAAAATAAGTGTAATTTATCACGGAGTTAAAAGACCGGTTTGGAAAAGGAATTTGACCCGTAATTATGTAGGACATCCTTATATTCTATTCATAGGAAGGATTGAGCTTAAAAAGAATATCTTTGGTCTCATTTCTGCATTTTATTTTCTAAAAAAGAAATATAATATTCCTCATAAATTAATATTGATAGGTCCAAAGGGATATGGGTGGAGTAAAATTTATACAATGAAAGAATACAAAAGCATGAACTCTGAAATAGAATTTAAGGGATATGTAAAAGAGAGAAAGAAATGGGAGTTATTAAAAAATGCAGATGTTTTTGTCCTGCCATCATTTTATGAGGGATTTGGGATGCCTATTTTGGAAGCACAAATTTCGGGTATTCCTGTTATAACCTCTAATATTTCTTCTATGCCTGAAATAGCAGGAAAGGGAGCGGTTTTTGTTGATCCTCATAACATTTATAGTATTGCAGAAGGAATTTACAGTGTTATTTCAAGTGAAGGGTTAAGGAAACAGTTGATTGAAGAGGGAAAAAAGAACGCAAAAAAATTTAGTTGGAATATATCGGCAAAAAAGACATTTGAGGTGCTTACAGAAGTTTTTTAGAGTTATAAAGTTGACATTGAAGTATTTTTATAATACAATTAAGAAAGTTATAAAAAAGTATAACTTTCTTAAATATATGAGATTTGAACTTTTAAGAAAAAAAATTTCTCAATATCCGCTATTTACTTTTGCTGATATCTTAAAATGGTTTCCGGAAGTCAATCTTTTTACTTTGAAGGTTGATCTTAATAAATGGATTAAAAAAGGTTATTTAAAGAAAATAAAAAAAGGTCTCTTTTGGTTTCCAGAAGTAGAAATTTCTGATCAGTTTTATCTCGCCGAAAAACTTCTTTCCCCTTCTTATATTAGCTTAGAAACTGCTTTAAATTATTATGGAATTATTCCGGATATCTCTCAAAAGGTAATTTCTTTAACTCCGCTAACTACCAGGAAGTTTAAAACCATTTTTGGTGATTTTTGGTTTTGTCATATTAAAAAAGATTACTTTTTCGGATTTAAAAGTGTTTATTCAAATGATAAAAAGTTTTTTTACAACATTGCTGTGCCCGAAAAAGCCCTTTTAGATTTTATTTATTTTAATTTAAAAAGATTGAAAGAAATAGAAGATTTCTCTGAAGAAAGATTTTGTTTTGATAATTTTTTTTCTTGGAAAACTTGTTTTGAAATGGCTAAAGTTTTTCAGAATAAAAGAGTTTTTGAGATAACTAAAAAAATTTATCAATTTTATGAAAAAAATAAAATTTGACTGGGAAAATATAATAGAAATGGGAAAGTCCTTGGGAATTCCTTCTTTTAAAAAGCGGGCTATTCTTCGAGAGTATCTTCAATGCCATTTTTTGAAGTATCTTTATCAACAAAAAGAATCTTCTCAAATTAGTTTTATTGGAGGCACAAGTTTGAGACTGCTTCATAATTTAGATAGGTTTTCTGAAGATTTGGATTTTGACAATTTAGGGCTAAAAACAATAGTTTTAGAAAGAATTTTTAAAAATGCAACTAAAAAATTAATTCAAGAAGGATTTGAGTTGGAATTTAAGTTTAAAAAAGTTAGAAAGAACATTTGGCGAGGGTATTTAAAGTTTGGCGGCGGACTACTAAAAGAAGTTAACCTTTCTCCACTCAAGGAAGAAAAGTTGATGATTAAAATTGAAATGACAAAACCTGATTATCTTGTCTTTCAAAAAGTTTTTCTTTTAAATCGATTTGGAGTAATTGAAACAGTTGTTTCTAATACCTTAGAAACAATTTTATCTCAAAAAAGTTTAGCCATAATTTACAGAAAACCAGCCCGAGCAAGAGATTTCTATGATGTGGTTTGGCTTTTATCTAAAGGAATTTTTCCAAATTTCATCACTTTAAAGAAAGTTAAAATAAAAAATTTAGATGACTACAAAAAGGCAATTCTTAAAAGATATTCTCAGGTTAAACCAAAATTAAAATCTCTTAAAAAACAATTACTTCCATTTTTGATTAATGAAGAAAATATTAGATATTTAGATTTATTTGATAAAGTAATTGAAAATTTGACTCCGCCCAAATTTATAAGAAAATAGAAAATTATTATTGTTTCTTTTTGATTAATAGTTTTCAACAAAAATGAAAGTTGCTTTAGTTCATGATTATCTTGTTAGATTGGGAGGGGCGGAAAGGGTGCTTTTTTCACTCGGGAAAATTTTTCCAAACGCACCTATTTATACCCTGCTTTATGATGAACATAAATTGGGGAAATATTTCAATAATACAAGAATAAACACATCTTTCTTGCAAGGATTTCCATATATATTTAGAAAGAGATATAGGGCTTTATTACCGTTTATTCCTACTGCAGTAGAAACAGTGGACTTATCGAATTTTGATTTAGTAATTTCTTCCTGTTCTGCATTTTGTAAGGGTCTTATTTTAAGGGCCCATACTACTCATATTTGTTATTGTCATAGACCAACGGGATTTTTATGGGACGACACCTTTACTTACAGGACGAGATTTAATACTATAAGAAAAATTTCTTTCCATTTCTTAAGATTGTGGGACCTGTCGGCAGCGGATAGAGTAGATTATTTTATTGCTAATTCTAATTTTACTTTACAGAGGATTAAGAAATTTTATAGAAAAGATGCAAAGGTTATATACCCTCCGGTCCAATTGGGAACTTTTTATCCGCAGAAAAACCATTTGCAGAAGGGATATTTTCTTATAGTTTCGCAGTTGGCTTATTATAAAAGGATTGATGTTGCTGTTGAGGCATTTAATAAATTGCGCCTTCCCTTAATTATCATTGGAGAAGGAAGAGAAAGAAGAAATTTACAAAGAATTGCAAATAGAAATATTAAATTTTTGGG
This sequence comes from bacterium, assembly GCA_021163745.1. GTDB lineage: Bacteria > Patescibacteriota > Minisyncoccia > Portnoybacterales > JAGGTM01 > JAGGTM01. The sequence continues at coordinate 8,254 of JAGGTM010000044.1, read as the reverse complement.
ATTTTTAGAAGATGAAAAGATAAAAGAATATTATAAAAATTGTATTGCGTTTATTTTTCCGGGGCAGGATGATTTTGGGATTGCACCTGTAGAGGCGATGAGTTTCGGAAAACCGGTTCTTGCCTTTCGCGGCGGCGGTGCATTAGAGACAATTTTAGAGGGAGAAACCGGAGAGTTTTTTGATGATTTGCATCCGGCATCCTTGGCGGACGGAGTAAGGAGAATTTTAAAAAATTTAAAAAATTACAATCCATTTATAATAAGAAAAAGAGCAGAAGAATTTTCAGAAGAAAAATTTATCTTGAATTTTAAAAGATTTCTTTCTAGCATAAATATAGATGTTCATTAAAATTTATCATAAAAAGGAGGTGAGAAGAAATGTTTAAAGTTAAAGATATGTATAGAAGCAGTGCGAAGATTAAAGAGTTTTTAGATAAAGAGAAAGAGAGAAGAAAGATATTATTAGACAAAGCAAGACAGGGAGACCCAAACAGCATTAAAATACTTCAAAAAAGGTATAAGTTGAGGATATTATCAAAAGAACAATATCTTTTAGAGAAAAAGAGAGAGAAATTATTCGATCGGGCAAGAAAACTGGGAATTCCATCCGAATTATTTTCATGCGTATCCCTGAAAGCATTAGAAAATCTGGTGGTTCGAGGTCAGACATGGAAAGAAATAGTAGAAGAGTTTGAAAAATCTTTGAGGGAGCCAGGTAAATTATTTTTGAACGGAATAAGGAAATTGAGTTTTATAGAAAAATATAGCAGAGAAGGAACAGGGGCTATTTTAAATTATCTGTTAAAAAGAGATAAGAAGAAGATGATAGATATACTGACCCAGGTTCTTATTCTTCTTAATCCTTGGAAGAAAAAAGATGATGAAATGAGATATTGGAAAAAATTTTTAGGCGAGTTTAATGAAGAGGAATTATGTAAGTTGATTTTCTATTTGTTTTGGCACACTGGATTAGTCTCCAGAAGTTTTTCCGGAGCATTCTGGGGGAAAAGAGTGAAAAGAACACTAGGGATTCTGCTGGTTTCTGGAATTAAGGAAATCGCCAATATTTCAAATAGGAGGTATGTAGTAAAAATTATAGCAGAAGGAAAGTTTAAAAAAAAGAGAAAAATACCCAGAATTAAAATTAAAGTAAGGAGCAGAAATAGGAAAGGAGAAAAAAAATTCTTCCTCGGAAAATATAAGGGAAACGTTATAGAAGGCAGAGTATGTAAAGACGGTGCTCCGATTGGTTCTGAATTAACTTTATCGCAATTCAGGTTTGTTAAATATTATGGGTGGATATTTAAATCTTTAGAGGATGGAAAATTATATTTTGTGAAAGGAGGAAAAGGAAAAGAATTTATATTATACAATTTCAAGTTAAATCAATCCATTAAGGATTATATTAAGAGCAGTGACAAGATACCCCTCTTTCCTATAAGGAAAAAATTGGAGAAGGATGCTGTGTTTTTCATAGGACGAGTAGGTAGGAAAAGATTGGAAGTGAAACTACGCAATTGTTGCACAATAGGAGATATTATAGAAATGAGACCCGTAAGAAGAAAAAATGGATGGATTTTAGAATTTTATAAATTAGGCTCCAAAAAGAAAAAGTTGCGCAGTTATGAACTGCGCAGAGAGATTCCCTATTTAAGAAGAATAAATTGAGCGGCCCTTTGGGCCGCTTGTTATTTTCCAAAAATATGGTAGAATTGAAATTAATAAAATTAAAAAAAATGAAAAAATCACACTTAAAAATTATAGAGTTTTTAAAAAAAAGTATAGAAAAAGACAAAATTTCCCATGCTTATTTATTCAAAGGTCCTGAAAATACAGGAAAAAGAAAAGTTGCTTTGGAATTCGCAAAAATATTAGGAATCAACCCTTATAAGTTTCATCCCGACCTTATCATAGTTGATGCACCCACAATTGAGATTTCTCACATAAGAGAATTAATTCATAAATTAAGTTTATTCCCATTTAAATCCAATTTTAAAATTGCTATTATAAACAATGCGGAGGCAATGACAAAAGAGGCCTCAAATGCTTTGCTTAAAACATTGGAAGAACCGCCTGAAAAATCAATTTTAATTTTGATTACCTCCTATCCCAATTTCTTGCTTCCTACGATTGTCTCTCGCTCGCAAGTTATTAATTTCCCACATCCTTCTATTTCAGAAATGAAGAAAGAGATTTTAAATGATAAAACTTACAAAAAAAGCATTAATGAGATTTTAAATCTGTTAAATTCGGACTTGAATGAGAGATTATTATATGCCGAAAATATTGCAAAGGATGTTTCTTATGCTAATAATATTTTGAGATACTGGATTATATTTTTCAGAGATGTCCTTTTTGAAAAAATTGGATGTCAGGGATTTATGGTAGATAGCACCAAAAATAATGTAAATGTGAGTTACAGTATAAGAAAATTAAGAGATATTATCCTTAAAATAAAGAATGCTCGTTTACTTTTGATGAATTCTTCTATTAACTCGAGATTGGTTCTGGAGAATTTAATGTTGGAAATATAATTTTAATTTTATGTATCAGGAAATTATTAATAAAATCAAGCCAAATTTAGATAAAGCCGTAGAGTACTTGAAAAATGAATTGAATACTTTACAAGCAGGTAGGGTTTCTCCGTCATTGGTAGAAAATATCCAAGTAGAATGTTATGGTTCTAAAATGCCATTAAGGCAACTGGCGGCTATAAATTGCCCGCAGCCAAGAGTTATAATGATAGATCCATGGGATAAGAGCATAATTAAAGATATTGAAAAAGCCATTCGGGAGTCCAAGCTTGGTTTAAATCCGGTAATAGATGGAGAGATAATTCGTTTAATTATTCCCCCATTGGATGAGGAACAGAGGAAAAATTTAACTAAAATTTTGAGCCAGAAAGTAGAGGAGGTGAGAGTAAGCATCAGAATGCAAAGGGAAGAAGCATGGAAAGAGATCCAATCTCTTTATCGAGACGGGAAAATTTCCGAAGATGAAAAATATAAAGGGAAAGATAAACTTCAAGAAGTTATAGATGAATACAATAAAAAAGTTGAGGAGTTAGCAGAAAGAAAAGAAAAGGAAATTCTTAATGTATAAAATCCACATTACCCTGTGCCGTGGTCGCAAAACCGTAGTATGGAGTAAAAATTAAATTATGGTTTTTTATATATTAGTTTTTATTATAATACTTAGTTTGCTTATTTTTGTTCATGAATTTGGGCATTTTTATGCGGCAAAAAAATCCGGAATAAGAGTAGATGAATTTGGGTTTGGTTTTCCTCCAAGAATTTTTGGAATTAAGAGGGGAGAAACTATTTATTCTTTAAATTTATTTCCGGTAGGCGGATTCGTGAAAATTTACGGAGAGGGAGGAGAAGGGAGAAATGACGACCGTTCTTTTTCTAGCAAGAGCACTTTAACCAGAGCAGCAGTTTTATCTGCGGGAGTTATTATGAATCTTGTTTTGGCAGTTGTCTTGCTTTCTATTGGGTATAGCATTGGATTGCCGCAGTCTATAGAAGACACTGCTGTAAATGTAAAAAGTGCTGAAGTTAAAATTGTTTCTGTATCCCATAATTCTCCGGCAGAAAAAGCGGGAATTGCAACAGGAGATTCAATTATTCAATTAAGAAAAGAAGATGATAAGTTGAATGTTACTAAAGTCGAGCAAGTTCAGGAGTTTGTTAATAAATACAAGGGAGAAGAGGTTATTGTAACCATAAAAAGAGGAGATAATATTCTGGAAAAGAAATTAATCCCTAGGGAAAATCCGCCGCAAAATCAAGGAGCTATGGGAGTAGGACTTACTAGAGTGGGTACTGTTTTTTATCCAATTCACAAAGCGATATTTATGGGGATAAAAGAAACAATAAATCTGATTTATATTATTTTTTCTGTACTTGTAAAAATATTTGTAGAACTTATTACTACTGGTAAACTTATAGGTGAAATTGCCGGTCCCGTGGGGATTTTTGTCATCACAGAAAAAGCGGCAAAGTTGGGCTTCATTTATCTGCTTCAATTAACTGCTTTTATTTCTATAAATTTAGCAATTATAAACATTCTTCCCTTCCCGGCATTGGATGGAGGGCGGCTTTTGTTTCTTATTATAGAAAAAATAAAAGGGAAGCCGGTAAGTGAAAGAGCAGAGAAAATAGCACATTCTATTGGCTTTGCTATTTTGATTATTTTGATGATTATAGTTACTTATAGAGATATTTTGAGGTTTTTTTAAGCCCGGACATTACATCTTTAGCACAAAGCTACAGCGTAAAACTCAAAGCTGAAAAAGAAAATTTCGCTTTGCGCTTTGAGTTGTAGTTTTGAGCTTTGCGCTTTGAGTTTTGAGCTTTGTCTATGAGGCAATCAAAACTTTTTTCAAAAACACTAAAAGAAGCACCCAAAGACGAAAAGAGCGTGAGCGCTAAACTATTAATTCGCGCCGGTTTTATAGATAAAGTTTCTTCAGGTCTTTACAATTTTTTGCCTTTGGGTTACAGAGTGCATAAAAAAATTGAAGACATTATAAGAGAAGAAATGAATAATATAGATGCTCAAGAAGTTTACTTGATTGCTTTACATCCAAAAGAGTTTTGGGAGAAGACAAATAGATGGGGCATTAAAGAAATATTTAAATTAAAGTCCCAGTCTGACAAAGAGTATGCTTTGTCTTGGACTCATGAGGAAATAATTACCCCTTTGGCTAAAAAGGTTATTTCTTCCTACAGAGATTTGCCAAAATACGTTTATCAAATTCAGGTAAAAATGCGCGATGAGTTAAGGCCAAAATCTGGAATTTTGAGGACAAAGGAATTTATAATGAAGGATCTTTATTCCTTTCATTATTCAAAGAGCGATTTAGATAATTATTATGAGAGGGTAAAAAATGCTTATTTCAAAATTTTTGAGAGATGCGGTGTTCTCCCGTTTACCTATTTAACTTTGGCTTCCGGAGGAACTTTCTCTGATTATTCTCACGAATTTCAGACCATTTGTTCGGCGGGAGAAGATACTATTCACATTTGCTCCGAATGCGACTTTGCTATTAATAAAGAGGTAAAATCAGAATTTAACCGATGTCCTGTTTGCGGAAATAATAATTTTGTTAAGAAAAATGCAATAGAGGTGGGAAATATTTTTAAACTCGGAATTAAATACTCCAAGGCATTTAATCTTACCTTCAAAGATGAAAATGGGAAGAATAAAACGGTTATAATGGGATGTTATGGGATTGGCTTAGGGAGGTTAATGGGTGCAATAGTGGAAACAAATAATGATGAAAACGGAATTATTTGGCCAGAAGAGGTTGCTCCTTACGCTGTGCACTTAATAAAGTTAGAAGACAAAGAAGCAATAGAAAAAATAAGCGATAAAATTTACAGAGATTTTAAGAAAAATAACATAGAAGTGTTGTACGATGACAGAACAGATAAATCTCCCGGAGAAAAGTTTGCGGAGGCGGATTTGATAGGAATACCTTATAGGGTTGTGGTAAGCAAAAGGACTTTATCTAAGGGATGTGTGGAGGTTAAGAGGAGAGATGAAGATAAGGCGGAATTAGTAAAGATCGATAGTATCGTCTCGAAATTTAGATTCTAAATGAATAAAGATTATGGCTACGGTGCGGGATTGAAAATCGCGTTTTAGTCTTTAATCATATATTTCAAATAATTTTTAATAATTTGATTTCTTAATTCACTTGAAAGTTGAAAATTTAGAATTAATTTTGTTTTATGATTACAAAAATATTTGGCATATTTTCTAAAGATATAGGTATTGACTTGGGAACTGCTAATAGTTTGGTTTATGTAAGAGGAAGAGGGATTGTAATAAATGAACCATCGGTTGTGGCAATTAATCAGAAAACCGGGCAGGTTTTGGCCATCGGAGAACAGGCAAAAAAAATGGTGGGCAAGACCCCGTCTCATATAGTTGCCTCTAGACCATTAGTGGGAGGTGTAGTTTCGGAATTTGAAGTTACCGAACAAATGCTTAAATATTTTATTGATAAAGTTCATAGAGAGACACTTTCTATTTTACCTCGTCCCAGAGTAGTTATTGGAATTCCTTCCGGCGTTACTGAAGTTGAAAAAAGAGCGGTTGAGGATGCAGTTAAAAATGCAGGGGGAAGGGAGGTGTATTTAATTGAAGAGCCAATGGCAGGTGCAATTGGCGCGCGCCTCCCCGTTCAGGAACCCGCTGGGAATATGATTGTTGATATAGGGGGAGGTACTACAGAAGTGGCTGTAATTTCTTTGGGTGGAATTGTAGTAAACAAAAGTTTGAGAATAGCGGGAGACAAATTGAATGAGGATATTGTTCAATATGCCAGAGAAGAATTTAACTTGCTTTTAGGAGAAAGGACTGCCGAAGATGTAAAAATAAAGATTGGATCTGCATATCCGTTGGAAAATAATTTAGATATTGTTGTAAGAGGAAGAGATTTAGTAAGCGGTTTGCCAAAAGAGATAATCCTAACAGACGAGGATGTTCGTAAGGCAATGAGTCGTTCTATTAAAACACTTGTCAATACTATTAAGTCGGCAATTGAAGAAACTCCTCCAGAGTTGGTATCAGATATTATGGAAAAAGGGATTATTTTGGTAGGTGGAGGAAGCTTACTGAGAAACTTAGATAAATTAATAAGAGAACAAACTGAAATGCCTGTTAAAATTGCAGAAGATCCATTAACTGCTGTAGCAAGGGGAACGGGAGTTGTACTTGAGGATATAGAAGCGTTGAGAGATGTTTTAGTTAGTACAGAGCACGAAGAACCTCCACAAGGATGATTAAATCCCAAAGCACAAATTACAAATCCTTTACTCGCCCAAGTTTTGTTTTACAAAACTTAGGTGGGCAGGCAAATTCAAAATTCAAATGTTTGAAATTCAAAACTAATTTTAGCGCAAAGCGCAAAGCGCAAAACTACAAATCAAAGCGCAAAGCGAAATTTTTCTTTTTTAGCTTTAAGCTTTACGCTTTAGCTTTGCTTGCCCCGTAGAAAGCCGCAGGCTTTCTTTCGGGGCACTTTGCACTTTGAGCTTTGAGCTTAAATTTGTTTTGAGATTTAAGATTTGGATTTGAGTTTTGCTCGCCCAGCCCTACTTTTGTTCCAAAAGTAGGGCTGGGCGAGCCTCGCTCCTTTGGAGCGGGAGTTTTGAGATTTGACTTTTTGAATAATGTTTTCATTTAATTTCAAGAAATTTTTCAAACCCATAATTTTGACAGCCATAGTTCTCGGGCTTATTTTTTTAAATTTTTTGGGAGCATTGAGTTTACCAAAGAATTTCTTTTATAAAGTAGTTTCTCCAGTTCAAGGATATGTTTATAAAGTTGGTCTTAGTATAGATGATTTTATTTCTTGGGTTTGTTTTGCAAAAAGAGTATATCACGAAAATCAGAGTTTAAGGTTAGAGAATTTAAAACTAAAGGGAGAAGTAACAAGATTAAAAGAACTGGAGAAAGAAAATATATTTTTAAAAAAACAGTTAAACATAGAACGCGAAGAGGAACAAAAACTGATCTTTTCAAGAGTTATAGGGTATGGGCTCCAAAGTTTAAATAGATTTATTCTTATAGATAAGGGAGTTTCAGACGGGGTAAAAAAGAATATGCCTGTTATCATTGGCGGTAATATTTTGATAGGAAAAACAAGAAAATGTTTCTCTCATTCTTGTGAAGTTATTCTGATAATTGACCCTAGTTCAAAGGTTAGTGTTATGACTCAGGAATCAAGGATCCCTGCTCTTCTGAGAGGGGATGGGGCAAAGTTGTTTCTTGATTTGGTGCCCGTTAAAGAAAAGGTTTCCAAAAATGAGACTGTAATTACATCTGGTCTGGATTCTATATTTCCTAGAGGATTGCTGGTGGGGAAAATAGAGAATATTTTTTCTTCGCATGCCCGTGTTTTTCAACAGATAGAAGTAAGTTCACCAGTTTGTTTTTATAAATTGGAAAATGTATTTGTTATAATACCCTCTTCTTAATATTCCCCGCCTAAGTTTTTTCAAAGAAAAATTTAGGCGGGGAGGGATCACATTCTTTTAAAAGATAGAAACCTTCCTTTATAAGCTAAAAAAGAAAACAGAACTCTAATCATGACTACTTTCATTATTTTCCCGATTATTTTTTTAGCATATATTTTGCAGGTTAGTGTGTTTCCTTTGTTTGTTATTGATAGTGTTTTCCCGAACTTGATTTTAGTTTTAGGCTTTTTTCTATTACTGCTAAAGAATTTTAAAAATATATT
>JAGGTM010000021.1 GCA_021163745.1 bacterium | reverse complement strand
GTCTTTATTGTTTTCTATGTCTTCTTTGGTTAACTTTACTTCTATATCTGGTTTTAATCCTTGTTCTTTAATGCAAATTCCTGATGGAGTTAGCCATTTTGCTATAGTAAGTTTTATTGCCCCTTTTTCTAATTTCTTTAATTCCTGCACAGATCCTTTTCCAAAACTCTTTTCTCCTATTAGTTTTATTTTTAGATTATCCCTTAATGCTCCCGCTAAAATTTCTGACGCAGAAGCGGTTCCTTGATTTATTAATACTACTGTAGGAATATCTTTTAGTTTTTCGTATCCATAACTTCTATATTTTTGTTGTTTGTTATTTCCAAAATCTTCTATTGCCACGATTTCTCCTTTTGGAATAAACCAGGAAGCTATATCCACAGCGGATTCAAGATATCCTCCGGGATTGTTTCTTAAATCCAATATAATTCCCTTTAGGTTAGATTTCATAATTTTCTTTACAATTTTTTTAAACTCTTCTGGAGCATTTTCGGTAAAATGATATAGAGAAATATATGCAATATCATCTTTAAATTCTAAATCTATAATAGGAATTTTAATTACCGCTCTTGTTATAGCAAATTCCTTAAATTCATTCCACCCTGTTCTATTAATCAAAAGTTTTACTTTTGTCCCCTTTGGGCCTCTTATTAAATTAACTGCTTCATCTAAAGTAAGATCAGAGGTAGGGGTGTCGTCTATTTTTATAATTTGGTCTCCTGCTTTTAGCCCTGCTTTTTCTGCTGGATTTCCCTTTAACGGAGAGATAATAGTTAATACTCCATTTCTTATTCCGATTTCTGCTCCTATACCTTCAAAGTACCCTGACATATCATCTAAAAATTTCTTTTTCTCTTTTGGGGGAAGAAATACTGAATAAGGGTCATTTAATGACTGAACTAATCCGGATATGGCACCAAAAGTCATTTGCTCCGGATTCAATTTGTCTCTATCCACATATTTGGATTGAATGACACTCCAAGCGTCCCAGAATAAACTGAAATCGACCTGTTCCGGTTGTCCGGATGTTTTATTACAAACATCTCCTATTTTCTCTATAGAAGGTCTTGTCTCTTTGCCAATAAAAAAACCCGTACTAAATACTATAAAAAATAGAATAATTATACTCGGAATTAAAAGATATTTTTTTATGTAGTTTTCTATTTTTAGTTTTAGGGTCATAGATTTGGAATCTTGAATTATGAATTATGAATGAATCTGGAATTATGAATCTGGAATTAAGGCTTTGATTTTGAACTTCTAAACTTTCCTAATTCATGATTCATGATTCCTGATTCATGATTCAATTTGGGATTCGTTTTGAATTAAGATTTTAGACTTTAGATGCAGATTTGGCATTTGCTTGCCCTTACAATTTGTGAAGCAAATTGTTTAGAGGCATTTGGCTTTTGAGATTTATTTAATTTTGAATTTGGGATTTGGGATTTAATTCCTTTTGGTATAAGTAGGTTTTGGATTTACTTAAACACATTTTGACACACCTCTTGTATTTTTTTAAAATTTCCTCCTCTTGGAAGCAATACATACATTTTGTCTATAAAAGTATGGTAAAGTAAATTGTCTGACATATCAAGAACTACTTTTTTTATTTTGTTGTCGGAATCCTTAAACGTATTGGCAAGTTTTATTAATTCCTTAATATCTTTCAACTCCATATCTGTAGTTATGTGGTTTTTTAGGATGTCCATCAAATTAAAAATTTTAAATGGATTTGCCAAAACATTTAGTGAGAAAGCTTTGTCTTTTATAGCAGCAATTACCTGTTGTTGTCTTTTCATTCTATCAAAATCATTACTGGATAATCTTGAACGCACATAATAAAGGGTATCCTGGCCATTTAATGTATTTCTGCCTTTTGGTAGAAAGAAAACCCATCTTTGTCTGGTGGTGGTAGCAGTAGTGGTAGCCCCATTTACATATGTGGTAGTAGAAACCTGAAAGTTTTCCAATATCCAATGTTTGCTTTTTTCTTTTCCTTCTTTTGCCCATTGAAATCTTTCTTTGAATGGAGATGACAAATTTATAGTTATTCCTCCTAATTCGTCTACAATTTTTTTAAATCCATAAAAATCAATACTTACAGCATAGTCAATATATAAACCGGTTATTTGGGAAATTATGCTTTTCATATACTTCAAACCACCTCCATGTCCTATTTTTTCTTCTCCTAAAGCATAGAAATAATTAATTTTCTCTCCCTTCTCAAATCCTTTTGGTTTAATATAAATATCTCTTGGAACAGAAATCAGAGCGATATCTTTAGTATCTTTTTTAATAGAGAGTATCATGATGGTATCCGCTAACAGCTTTCCTGTCCCGGGATCGGTTAATCCTCTTATTCCCAAAAGAAGAATATTAATTCTGTTTGGTTCTTTTGTTATTTCTGTATCAGAAATGGGCAGAAGATGAATACCATTTTCTTTTGAGGTTTTAATTTTGTCAATAGTAAAACTTGCCTTTAAAAAAAATAAAGCAAGGATAACAAATATAGGAATTAATAAAATTAACCATATAATTTTTCTTATCATAATACAAAATAAAAATACCCTGATAGTTAAATCTTTTAGATTTAGCTAATTGAATTATGAATCTGGAATTATGAATCTGGGATTAAGGCTTTGATTTTGAACTTCTAAACTTTCCTGATTCCTGATTCCTGATTCCTGATTCAATTTGGGATTCGTTTTGAATTAAGTTTTAAGTTTTAGATGTAAATTTAACATTTGCCGCCCAGCCCTACTTTTGTTCCAAAAGTAGGGCTGGGCGAGCCTCGCTCCTTTGGAGCGGGCCGCCCAGTTTTACTGGGCGAGCCTCGCTCCTTTGGAGCGGGAGTTTTGAGATTTGAGATAAATTTGTTTTGAATTTTGGATTTTGG
>JAGGTM010000033.1 GCA_021163745.1 bacterium | reverse complement strand
GAACAAATCTTTTCCACCAAAAATTAATAAGATTTCTTTTTAATTCTATTCCTAAGGGTCCGTAATCCCAAATCCCGCCTATGCCTCCATAGATTTCGGAAGACGGAAAAATAAACCCTCTTCTTTTACATAATGAAACTATTTTATTTAGTTCTATCATAGTGTTTTGAAAATTTATATTTTTACCTCACCACCTTCCCATCTCTTCTTGAAATAGTGTCATCATCTGGTAAATCGGTATAAATCTCTTTATCTTTCGCCTGAATCTTTTCATTGACAAAGTAATCTTTACCAACAGCTTTGCTTTCTTCAATAAGCTTCACCAAATCTCCAACCTGATATAAGGAAGGAATAAGGCCTATTTGAAAAGCCACTTGTCTTACGGGTGTAATTATCCCTGTTCCCGCTGGCAAGTAACCTATATACCAAGTGACTTTTCTGGTAATAGGATCGTATCTTATATCTTGATTATCAGGCTCCAAATTTCCGGTCCAGTTAATATAAGAAGGTAATTTTGCTTCAACTTTTGTCTCGGTTAAATCATTTGAACTATTTAAAACCTGCCATACAATAGTATACGTAGTTTTTTCTCCAACCCTAGGAGGAATTGGACCGTTATTTGAGATAAGGGAATTTCTGAAATATCCCTTTGCTTCCAAAACTAATTTTGTTTTTATTCTAGTTATAATTTCATTTTCACTCCCTATCTGTATGTCTGATAAAACTAATGGTGGACTCAAAGTATCGATTTTAACAATAGAAACAACTTTAAAATTTTTATCGTTATACGAAAAAACGGGCAAGGGCTTTTTAACTTTTATAGAAAATTTTACCTCTCCACTTTTCCCCGGGGCTAAAAGTTCCAAATCAGAAATATCAGACGGTCCCCAGGTTATAGTATGTGTTTGCTCTGAGAAAGAACCTTTTTCAAGTTTCAACGAAGAAAAATCTAATGCCTTGCCCTTCAATTCACAAGTAATTATTACATTTTTAATTCCCACATCACAAGTATTTTTATACTCTATTCTATAATCCAATATTTCTCCTTCTTCTGCAACATATTCTACCTTATTGTTTGCAAATTGCTTTATAGACAAAGGCGGAGACGAGATTCTGGAGGATTCTGTGGTTTGAGAATAAACAATAAACTTCTCTTCCTTTTCTTCCCCTATTCTTGCTTGAAAAGGTTTTGGTTCATCAATATTTCCCTTAATTGTTCCTTGGATAAAAATTTTTCCACTTTCATTTGCATTTAAATCTCCAATTCTCCAGATGTTATCTCCTTCGGAGGGTAATGGCGCAGATGATTTAAAATGAAAACCGGAAGGATAAACTATCTTAATCTTTAAACTATCAAAGGAAGCTTGACTTTGATTAATATACTCTAATGAAAATCTAATTTCCTGTCCGCTCACCAACTTTTCTGGCAAGTCAAAATCTAAAATTAAAGGAACTTCTATAATAGAAGTTTCGAATTCTGATTCATTTTCAAATAAAGAAGAAATATGAAGTGGTTTGTATATTAATTTTGCCTTGGCGATTTTTTTCTCTCCTTTAGAGCCAAAAATTTTTGCCTTAAATTCTAATTGCTTCTGAGAATTTTTGGGAATATCTTGCAAATCTATAATTCTTAAATCTCCATTCTCATCCGATGGCAGAGAGTTTTCAGGAAACCAAAAATACAGTTTCGCATTAGTTAAGTTAACTTTAGATTGGTTCTCGCATTTGACTGTATAGGTTATTTCATCTCCGCTTAAGGCATTCAAAGGGCCTGAAATTAAAATTTTAACTTGAGATTTATCAAAAGAAAAATAAAACTGATAAAAAAATACTCCTGCTGCTGCTAAAACAACCAAGGCAAAAAGTACCGCAAAAATGCTCCAGAATATTTTTCTTTTAGTTTTTTTAAAAATATTCTGATTTCCCGTCTTTTCCCATTCCTCCAACTTAATCTCTTCCGGCTCCTTTCCTGGAATAAATTTCTCCGGATAGTAATCTCGCTGTTCCAATGGTTTTTTGTTGTATAATTTCTTTTTAAGATTTTTAAGCTCCATTTTGCTTAAATAATTTTAAAAATTTATATGAATAAATCTTATCATAACAAATTGATTGAATAAAAGCTAAAGAATCTTTTAAAAATCCATAACCAAGATAATTCAAAAGACTACTTTCAAAGTTTTTTCTCAACTTTCCTAAATCAGTTTGTCTAGAATCTAATCTATAAAAACTTTCCGAAACAAGATTCCAAATTCTGATATCCCTTTCCGGGGCTACTATCATTTTATCCAAAATCTCAGAAAAATAATATGCATAAAATAAATTAACCAAATTGGAATGCAAAAAATGAAAGGGATTTATAGTTTCTGCTCCGGTTACAACATTCAAATTTTTTCCTTCTGCAAACATTAAATAGGTTAAGATAAATAGCTCCAAATGTCCTTTTAATTTAGAAGTTTCTTTTTTTACTGATTTTGCCTTTAAAGAAACTTTACCAAATTCTTTGGTATATGCGATTATAAGTCGGTCAGCATTCTTTAAGTCAACTCTCCTTATAATAACTGCAGGAGTTTTATAAAACATGATAAATTAAGCGCAAAGCTCAAAGCTCAAAGTGCAAAACTACAACTCAAAGCGTAAACCGAAATTTTTTCTTTTTAGCTTTAAGCTTTACGCTGTAGCTTTGCCTGCCCCGTAGGAAGCCGCAGGCTTTCTTTCGGGGCGCTTTGCGTTTTGCGCTCTGAGCTTAATTTCATATTAGAATTTTTCTGCTGACTTTGTAAATTATATACCAGTTTCTTGAAAGTATCAAATCAAAAGAGCCCGGATAAACTACTTTCTTTCCTCCAAATCCCTTTTTAAAACGGGTCACTCCCGGCCATCTTTTCTCTTCTATGCCCCAAAAATCATAATATTTGCATCCCATTGTCTTGGCTCTTCTTATTGCTTCATATTGCAATTTATATGGAGCCATTAAGCTTCTAAAACTATAATCAAATCCTCCGTGAAGGTATGTTGCAGTTAGACCAAAAAAATTCACCATAATTCCAGCAATAGGAATATTTTTATGATAGGCAATAAAAAGAAAAGTTCTATACTCATCATCGTTGATTAAAAGTTGCTTTTTATAATATTGTTTTGGGTGGGTCCTAAAATCATCTCTTTTTGCGCTTTTTTCTAAAAGAGCGAAGAAATCATTAAAATAATTGCAGGAATCCGAAATTTTTACCACCACACCCCTTCTTTCTGCCAATCTTATATTATATCGCGTTTTACAGTGCATTTTTGATAACAATTCCTCCTCTGGTTTTGAGATATCTAAAATTAATGTTTTGCTTGGCTGAATCTCACGAAACGACTTTCTAAAACCAAAATCTGAAATATTATCAAAATCAAAATCAAAATCCGGCTCTATCTTAAAAAAAATAGCATTTTCTTCTAAGGCAATTTTTTTAATCTTTTGCACAAATTCTCCAAAACCCTTTAAATTCTTTATTACCGGTCCACGCGGACAATACAGAAAACTTTTTTTAAACGGCAAATCATGTTTTATTATTAAAGCCCTTAGATTATTTTCTATTTCAATCCTAAATATCTTCCTGCCAAGAGATTTTTGAAATTCTCCCCATTGGAATGACTGCAAAAACGAACCATTGTTTTCTTTTATGAAATTGTTCCATTTTTCTTTATCTGTCATTTATATTTCCCCAAAACCTTAAGCGCTTGTTTTACTTTTTCTTCAGTATCTTTAATATCTAAGGAAACTTTACTCAATGCCTCTTTTGCCTGAGAAAAAGAATATCCCAAAGAAATTAATGCTTCTATTGCATCGTTATCTTCGGTTAGCTTTTTCACATCACTTCCGGTGGCTAAAATTTTCCCCCTTAATTCTAATATTGCCCGTTCTGCTAATTTTCTCCCTATCCCTGCTACTTTAGTTAAAAGAGCAACCTGTCCGCTCGCAATAGAAGCTTTTATCTCTTTCACCGATGCAGAAGACAAAATTCCCAATCCCGCCTTTGGCCCAACACCCCTAACAGAGATAAGCAATTGAAAAAGCTCTAACTGCTCATAAGATAAAAAACCATATAAATCAAGAACCCCCTCTTTTACATAAAGATATGTGAACAACCTTATTTTTTTGTTGTCACATAAATTTTGTAAAACTTTCTCCGGACAGAATACTTTAAATCCTATACCATTAGTTTTAACTATGGCAAATTTCTCTGTTTTTAATTCTACTTTTCCCTCAAGAATGGATATCATACTTATAATTATAATAATCTAATTAAATTTGTTTGACAATCTTTTAAAAATAAATTAATATGAGTATTACTTATCGCTTTTCTCTTTCCTCTTTTCTTCGGGGAAAAGCAATAATATTCTTAAACTATATGCCTGTTAGCAAATCCGCCAAAAAAGCATTGAAACAGAATATAAAAAGAAAAGCAATAAACCTAAAAAGAAAAAGAAAAATGAGAGAACTAATCAAAAAGTTCAGAAAATTGATATTGGAAAATAAAAAAGAAGAAGCAAAAAAACTTCTGCCATCCGTTTATAAGGCAATAGACAAAGCAGCCAAACGAGGGGTAATTAAGAAAAACACTGCCTCCAGAAAAAAGTCAAGATTGACTAGGTTAATAAACAAGTTATCTTAACTTAGATTCCTAAAAATTCCCCCATATCTCCCCCTCCGACAGAAGTCAGATAGGAAGATTAAGGGAAGGAATGCGGATCTATTTCTCAGTAATCTCTTCCCACTCTCTAAATAAATGTTGCTCTGATATACAGGGAAGAAATGGGGGAGGATTATAACTTTGAAAAGGATCATAAATATTCTCTCTGGTATTAAATCCTGAAACCCAAGTTCCGCTAGAAGAACTCCATTTTGTTCCCACCCTTCCATTGGACACTATAGACCCCAATATCTTTAGATATGATCTGTATCTCTCTGAGGGGCAACTGGAACAGGAAGCGCAACTCCCTCCCCACCACCACGGCCAGCAAGGATAATGATTTCTTCCAAAATGACCGGTTTGTGCAATATAAATTCCGTCTAACTCCATATTATCGGGAACATATAATCCAATTAAATTATTGTGCTGAGCCAATAAAACCAATCCATCTGAATTATCATCGTGAATATAGGTAATATTTCCAACCAACCAAACATCTGTTTCTTTGTTTGGATTTATTAAATCTGCAGAAACTAAAGCAATTTTTCCATTTACTTCTCCCTCAGCCCAAACATTGTCTTCTGTAAAAATTAATCCGCAATCAGAAGGAATAGAATAATTTCCTTTAAAATTTTCTCCGGAAATAACCGAACTCTCGCAATGATAACCATTTTCTGTGTCATAAGCACAAACAGAACTTAAATTAGTAACTTCATAAACATCTATGCTCCTGTCTTGCTTTAAAATGATATGATACCCTTTTCCGGTAGAAGAAGGGGATAAATATATTCCTTTTCCTGATTGAGTTAAATTTTTAATGTGATTCAAATCCATGGTAATTCCACTAAAATCAAAAGGAGGAACAGGGAAATCAAACAATTCTTCATTACCATTTGCAGTGGTAAATACGCCCGGACATTTACAGGAAGATCCATCCCAGACACAAACATCAGGGCAAGAATTTTCCAAACAAGAAGGCGCCTTACATCCAAAAGAACAAGTACATATCCAGTCAGACGAAGCAGAACTGACCAGAGATTTATTCCTTCCGTCCATCCTAATCCCTCCATTAGAATGATAAGGGCCTTTAATTACTCTATCTGAACCCGCCCATACATTACTATTTAATAAATAAGCAAAATCTGCTACTGTGGGTTTTACATACTTAACCTTAACTTTTCTCTTTACGTTTGGAAAATCATTACTCCAACCAACAGAGACAATGGAAATAGAAGTAATCTCTCCACATTGTTTTTTGCCATAGATTTGTAAACTAAATTTTCCAATCTCCCCTCCTTCAGGATCATAATAAGAATGAATATAAGGACCGCATACATTCCCACAATCCTCTAAACTTAAAGATGGGTCTTCATTGCAACACCAATCATTTCCATCCTGTAAATCTTCTGGGGCGTGTGCAAGATGCCATCTGTAATAATTTACCCCTCCCTCAGCAACAATTAATGCTTGATACCAGGCAACTTTCTCTTTTGAGTGTTTTAATTGAAGCAAAATAAAACCAGAGAAACCTGCTAAAAGAATAGAAAATATTGTCCCGAATACCAGAACCAAAATAATAATGGTACCATTTTTTTTTGAATTCATATATTTAGAAGTTAGAGATAAAGTTCGGTTAGGGTATTTTCCAAGAAAAAGATTTCTATCTTCTAAAAGCATGTGCCACCCCCTCTCAATCTTTTCTCCAACAGGAATCGGGGAACCCTCAATCAATATATATTCCAGCTTTATAAATTTGTTTTTAAATTCCTAATTTGTACACTGGACTCTAAATTAAAATCATCAGGAGGCCTGTTTGGGTCTACATTAACAGTTAAATGAACTTTTACCAATTTTGCATCTTCCAACCTAGCAGGTGGAGAAAGCTCATTCCCTTCTTCATCAAAATACCTAAAAACGGGCAATGTATTTCTTATATATTTACTTATAGTATAAATTTTCTCCTGGTCTGATGGATATGAAATTGGATCACCAGTAGGTTCAATCACTCCTTTTTTTAAACTAACCTCTTGTCCGACAGATTCTTCTGTCCAAGAGAAATCAAATTTTGCTTTTATGGAATGGTCTTCTTCCTGCCAGTCGCAAAATGAATTAACCTGCCAAGAAGAATCAGCAGTAAAAGAAATAGAACCATCTGATGCCAAAGAAGTAACATCAAAATCAGTACATCCTTGCCATACGCCCTGACATTGGCCACACCCAGTGCCGCAAATTTTCCCAAGATACTCTCCGTCCGCATAAATATCTACATATTCATTTATTTCGTTCAAATCACCTTCTACACATACATTAACTTTGGCAGAATCAATGGGAGAGGATGAAAAATTTAAAAAATCTACGTTGCAGGACCCTCCAGAAGAATAACTCACACAAGTTTTGCTCTCAGATTTGCTGTCATAAATGAAATACCTTACTCTTTCTGTTTTATCATCTTTGTCAACATCAGAATAAAAAATAATCTCGTAATCATCTGCTTTTTCAAGAATATATGAACCATCGTCTCCCATCTTTGCTTCCCTTAATTCCTTTACCATTGTCTGTATTCCTTTTCTTGCCTCATTTACCGCCCTTGCCTGAGCAAAAGTATAACTATACGAACGATAGATATTCACAGTAAAACCTACCACCGCACCCATAGATATCATAAAAATAACCAAAGCCACAAGCGTCTCTATTAAGGTTAATCCTCGATATTTTTTAAATTGTGATTTTAAGCAATTCATTATGACTCTATGGGGGTTAAATTAATTGCAATAGTTTGATCCTTTGAAATATCAACTGTTCCTGAATAACTTTGATATCCCTCTGCTTGTATTTCTAAGTTATAAGTTCCCGTATCTAAAGGAATAAACATAACTTGTCCATCCTCATTAGTCAGTTGAGTTTTATCGTAGCTTAAATTGTACAACTTTACTTGTGCATTAAATATGCCTTTCAAATTCTCTCCATCTTTTACTGTGACCAGCAAACTATTCTGTGCCTCTAAATATAGTTTTACATCCAATGTGGTATCGGGTAAAAGCTCTATATCTTCGCCCACAGGGTCAGAAATAGGATCTGTTGAAACAAGGTCTAAATCTTCTTCTTTAATAGTAAAAGTATATTTATCCCACTCCAAATCCGAAATATCTATATGCCCGTTTGAATCTGTAGTAGAAGTGGCACTGTATTTATAACAAGGGTCATCATTTATATCTGTTCCTATAATTTTGTTTCCTCTTATATGAAACGAAACATTCGGAATAGGAACGGGAATATTATTCTTCCAAGAAACCTGCCAGTTGCATAGAACCGGTGTGGTACTGGAATTATCTGTGGAAAGATTCCCTTTTACTTTTAATTTATAATATGTACTCGTAGATAAATTAGAAATATCTACCGGAGAGCTCTCAAAGCCAACAGAATTCCCGGGCAAATCGAAATCCGGAATTAAAGACCATAAGGTATTTGTAGAATAATAAAGTTGATATGTAATTTTTGTGCCAGATGGCTCTTCGTCGGAAAATGTAAATTTATCCCATTTGATTAAACTGTCTGGATTTATCTCTTTGGAAATTAAATTCCCGGTCGAAACATACCCGATTGTAGAAGTAGATAAAACCACCCTTCCTTCCCCAACATCTACATCGTCAAAATACGAAACCTTGCTTGTATCTAAAAAAGAATCAGAAAAGTCATCGCTTCCCCAACAAGACAATGTATCAATACTAAACTTAGATAACTTATCGATAGAAAAACTTATTTGGGTCAATTGCCCTTCCAATACTGTTGCATGAGGATTTAACGGATTTACTACTTCATCTTTTCCGTAAGTTCTATCGGTAGAATATCCCGATTTACTAACAGTAATCTCATACGACTCTGTAGAAGTAGGCGCTCCAGCTACAAGGTATTGGCCGTTATCATTTGATTGATAAACTACATCAATTTGCGGATCAACATTGTTATTTGCTATATGTATATCTGCTTGAGAAATTGGGTTTCCTAATGCGTCAAATACAGAAACTAATAAATTTCCTCCCCCAACTGTACTTTCTAAACCTTTTGGGGCAACGTCAGTAATAGAAACTACCTCTCCCTCAAAGAGACCGGACCAAAAAACTTTAACTTTCACTCTTTTGTAGTCATTGGGGACAGAATCATCTGGAGCAGTTCCATCAAATGGATCGTCAACATAACTAATTGTAGTCTTTACAGTAAAAACTACTCCATTCTTAACAACATTCTCTGTCTGGGGAATATCCCCAGAAGGAATTCCTCCAACAGTCCCTATATCATTGTAGGGGAGGTTCCTTACCTCTTCTATTCTTTCATTTGCCAACATTATTGCAGTAATCCTTGCTTTTGACTGATGCACAACCTTCACGCTCAACCTAAAAGCACCGTAAACCCCCAAAGCAATAATTAAAAAAAGCGCAACACCTATTACAATCTCTATAAGAGAAAATCCATTTTTATAAAATTTAATTACTAAAGTGTTTCCCATTTTTGTTGTCCGATTCTATGTATAAATAAAACAAAAGAAAATTTGTTTTAATTTATTGTCTTTATATTCCGCTCATTATAGAATAAATTGGCTGAATCATAGAAACAGCAAAAAAACCTACCGCAGTACCAATAATTATCATCAATAACGGCTCTATAATAGAGGATAGATTTTTGGTGATATTATTCACCTCTTCTTCGTAGAATTCTGCCAATGTCTTCAGGGAATCTGCCAATGTTCCAGTTTCCTCACCAACTTTTACCATCTGCAAAACCATAGGAGGATACAAATGCGGATAATTAGATAGCGCATAAGAAAATGCTTTTCCTTTTTTTATTTGCTCAGCAGCAGAAATAAGAGAATCCTTGAAGCAAATATTAGTTAATGTATCTGAGGCAATATATAAAGTTTTTACTAAATCCACCCCCGCTTCTATTAAAGAAGAGGTTGTTCTTGCAAAGCGAGCAGAATTAACCTTTATTATAATCTCTCCAAAAATGGGTAATTTAAGATAAATTAAATGAAATTTGCATTTAATTTTTTTGACTTTATAAATTAACCTGAAACAAAATATACCTATAACAATAAAAATTACCCCAAAAACTAAATAATGTTGAAAAAAAATTGCTGTCTTGATTATAATTCTGGTAGTTAAGGGAAGCTCAACATTTAATTCTTTAAAGGTAGTCATCAGTTTTGGGACTACTGATACCATCATGAAAATTCCTATTCCTGTCATTGCTATTAAAATTACCGCAGGATAAGTCATTGCTCCTTTTACTCTCGATCTTAATTGATCTTCTTTCCTCATTTGTTCCGCCAATAACCTCAACACCTCTTCTAAAGTACCGCTGACTTCTCCAACTTTTACCATAGAGACAAAAAGATTATCAAATACATTAGGATAATTAGATAACGCATACGAGAAAGACACCCCTTTTCTAATTTGACTGCTTAAATCCTTAATAATTTCTTTAAACTTATAATTATTTGTCTGTTCTGCTAATATTTGCAAAGAAGAATCTAAAGAAACACCTGCTTTTATCATCACAGATAAATGTTTGGCAAATATCATTTTTTCCTTAAGCGGCACACCTCTGACCCTGGTTAATAAATTTTCAAAAAAACTCGCCGCGCCCCCTTTCTTTTTTGTCTCTGCGACCTCCGAAGCAATTAAAATTAAACCATTTTCTCTTAAAATATGAGCCAAATCCTCCTCGCTTCTTGCCTCTCGAATTCCTACTTCTGTTTCACCTTTTTCGGTTTTTGCCTTATATAAATAAGTTGGCATAATAGAGAACTTGCTAAAATTCCAAATTCCAAATTACAAATTACAAACAATATCAAAATTCAAAATTTAAAACAAGATTTAAGGAAATTAAAGTTTTGAATTTTGAACATTTGAATTTTGAATTTGTTTAGGATTTAGGATTTTGAATTTAGGATTTTTAATAATAAGCTTTACCCTTTGCGCTGTAGTTTTGAGTTTTGCGCTTTGCGCTTTGAGCTTAAATTGATTTGACTTTTGAGATGTAGATTTGAGATTTGCCGCCCAGCCCTACTTTTGGAACAAAAGTAGGGCTGGGCGAGCCTCGCTCCTTTGGAGCGGGCCGCCCAGTTTTACTGGGCGAGCCTCGCTCCTTTGGAGCGGGAGTTTTGAGATTTGAGATAAATTTGTTTTGAATTTTGGATTTTGG
>JAGGTM010000030.1 GCA_021163745.1 bacterium | reverse complement strand
TGTGGATAACTCTTGCTTGACATAAAATTTTATGGTATATAATAAATAGAGTATCGAAAAAGGGCGTCGACCGTTAGGACGATGGCCCTTTTTCATTTTTATATTCAAGTGGTAGTCGGCGTTTTACATCTTTGTCTACAAAAATATTAAACATATAATTCCTAAATCCTTCTGTAAAATTTTTGTCTTTAATGCCAAGACATTCTTTAAAATATGCTAAAAATCTTCTTTTATATTTATCACCTCTTAAAATAACACCGGTTGATAACTTTAGGTCATAATTAATAGATCCAACTATCAAATCTGTTAGTTGTAATAAATCATTTGATTTGGAATCAAAACGACAAACACCTGCTATTGCTAATCTTTTTAGTTCATTGTTCACTCTTCTTTTTACATTAACTTCGAATCTAATATCTTTCGGTGTAGAGACATAATCAGCAATTACAATAAGAATTTCGTCGGATGGGAGAGCAGATTTTAATACTCTAATTGAAATGTCTTCATAAGCTTTCCAAGGATCTCCATTAAATTCTTTATTAAAATATTTCCCCTCTTTATCGAGGGAATAAGAATAAAAAGATATGCTTCTCGTTGAAAAGAATGCTTCTAAAGCAAATTTAAAAAAATCAATATTTTTCTTTGAAAGTTTATTAAATTTCATTTCATCATAAAATTTTCTTTTTTGTCTTTCGTAAATAATCTTACTATTCAGATAATATGGTTGAGAACACTTTATAAATCCGACTGTAAAAAATGGATCTTTAGGGTCATTTATTGTTCCACTTTCATCAAGAAAACAAAATTTTGTCCAAATTTCTTTATAGTCAGTAAGTCTTAAATCTTTGATTCTTTTTTTGAATAAACCATCAAACATTGTTATTTATGCGTTTAAATTTTGAAAAATTTTAAATTATCTCTTATTTTTTTCTCTAATTTTTTTCCTTCTTCAAAATATTTTTCTAATTCCGCAGTTAATTTTTTCATTTTTTCCTCAAAAGGAACTCCATCGTCTTTTTCTGGTTTTATCCCCACATATCTTCCTGGAGTTAAAACATAATCTGCTTTTCTAATATCTTCTAAAGTAACTGACTTACAAAAACCTGGCTCGTCTTTGTATTCTCCATACTCTTTTTGCCCTCGCCAAGCACGAACTGTATTGGCAATTTTTTGAATTTGTTCATCAGTGAAAATATACTGCTTTCTGGAAATTGGCTCGTAAATTTCTCTGGCATCTATAAATAATGTTTCCCCAACTCTATTTCTAAATCTTCCATTCTTTTTATTTTTGGTGACAAACCAAAGAGAAACCGGAAGTGAGACATTGAAAAAAAGTTTTGGCGGGCAGGCAATGATAACATCAACTAAATCATCCTCAATAATTCTTTTTCTGATTTCTCCTTCCTTTCCACCTACTGCTAAAGCGCCATTTGCCATAACAAATCCTGCCATTCCATTTGGGGCTAAATGATAAATAAAATGTTGAATCCACATAAAATTGGCATTAGATGCTGGTGGTATTCCATACTTTAATCGAGAATCTTTATCGCTTAATCTACTGGGATCCCAGTCCGCATTAAAAGGAGGATTAGAGATAACAAAATCTGCTCTTAAATCAGGAAATTTATCATCATAATAAGAATTACTACCCCCTTCAATATGGCCTACCATTCCTCTGATAGCCAAATTCATTTTACAAAGTTTCCAAGTATTAACATTTAATTCTTGTCCATAAAAGACCATCTTATTGGGATCTCCTTTATGGCTTTTTAGAAATCTTCCTGACTGAACAAACATTCCTCCTGAACCGCAAGCAGGGTCAAAAATTCTTGCTCCTTCATATGGTTCTAAAACTTCGACTAACAATTTAACAATTGAGCGAGGAGTGAAAAATTCTCCTCCTCTTTTTCCTTCAGCCGAAGCAAACTGGCCAATGAAATATTCGTAAACTTCACCTAAAATATCCCTTTCTCTTTGGAGATTGTGATTAAATTTAATTTTAGAAAAAATATTAATCAATTCATTTAGAACATAACTATCAAGCGGGGTTGTAGAATAAATTTTGGGCAAAATTCCCTTCAACTCTGGATTTTCTTTTTCTATTTCTTCCATTGCTTCATCAATATACTTTCCAATATCAGATTGTGAGGCTTTAGATTGTAAGAATTCCCAGCGGGCTTTTTCGGGAATATAAAAAATACCCTCGGCTTTATAAGGGTCTTTTTGATTAAGATAATAGTTTTTGGTATTTTCATCTCGAATAAAAGACGCTCCACTTAGATTTTTTGTTAATTCTTCCCTTCTCTGATAAAAAGCATCAGAAACATATTTTAAAAAAATAAGCCCTAAAACAATGTATTTATATTCAGAGGGATCAATATTGCCTCTTAATTTATCAGCGGCTTCCCATAATTCTTTTTTTATATCAATCTCTTTTCCTTTTTTACTTGCTTCAATTACTTTTTCTGCTGTTTCTTTTTGAACCTTTTTTATTTTCTCTCTCATTTTTAAAGGTAAAGAATTTATTTCATACAAAAAACTATTTCCAATTTTTTTGATTTTTACATTGAGATTCTTTGCCAACTGCTTTTGGATTGCCTGCCTAGTCACACCAAAAATCCTTGCCAAATCCGCAGTGGAAATATACTTTTCTTCGTTCATATACCCACATTATACTCTAATAAAAAGGGAAGGTCAAGTTGTCAAATGTCAACTATCTTCAATTTTCTTTCCCTTAATTTATATTAATTTCTTATCTTTAAAACTGAAAAATTTGGTTTTTGTAATAATGATGTGGTCTAAAACATCAATGCCAATAAGTTTGCCTGTTTCTACGATTCTTTTGGTAATCTCTAAGTCATCTTCTGAGGGTTCGGGATCGCCTGAAGGATGGTTATGGACAATAACAATTGAGACCGCTAAATGTTGAATTGCGGTTTTGAAAACTTCTCTTGGGTGAACAAGGTTGGCGTTTATTGTGCCAATGGAAACATCGTCAATGCTGATAAGTTTATTTCTGGAATCCAAAGATAAAATTTTAAAGTGCTCTTTTTTCTTGTCTCCCAAATCATTTTTTAAAAGTTCAAAAACATCTTTTGGAGACTCAATCTTTTGTCCGTATTTTGTCGGTGTTGTTTGGGCTTTTTCTCCTAATTTGAAAGCCGCTTTTAATT
>JAGGTM010000001.1 GCA_021163745.1 bacterium | reverse complement strand
CCCCAGTTTTATAAGCAGATTATGGTAGGAGTATTTGAAAAAGTATTTGAAGTAGGATATGTCTTTAGGGCAGAGAAACATGAAACCAAAAGACATTTGAACGAATACGTATCTTTAGATGTAGAGGTGGGATTTATAAAAGATGAGGAGGATTTAATGGAGCTACATACTAAACTATTGAGGTATATGTTTAATTATATAAGAGAAAATTTTTTAGAGGAGTTAGAAATGTATAATATTAAGTTGCCAAAAATCGGGAAAATTCCACGGGTTTCATTTGGTGAGGCGGTAAATATTTTGAAAAAAGAATACAAGAAATCCTGCGAAGGTGATTTAGATCCTGAAGGAGAAAGATTAATTTGTAAATACTTTAAAGAAAAGACTGATAGTGATTTGGTATTTATAACTTTATATCCCAGAGAAAAAAGCCCGATGTATGCAATGCCGTATCAAGAAAATCCAAAACTTGCCCGGAAATTTGATCTTTTATACAAAGGGATAGAAATTACTACAGGCGGTCAAAGAATCCATGATTATAAAATGCTTAAAAAATCCATCAAGGAAAGAGGATTGAATCCGGAAGATTTTTCCTTTTACTTGCAAGCATTTAAGTATGGAATGCCTCCCCACGGCGGATTTGGTATAGGTTTGGAGAGATTAACTTGTCAGATGTTAGAACTTAGAAATGTAAAGGAGGCAAGTTTATTCCCTCGGGATAGGCATAGGTTGGTCCCGTAAAAATCTCAAATCTCAAATCTTAAAACAAATTTAAGCTCAAAGCTCAAAGCGTAAAGCGCAAAGCCACAACTTAAAGCTTAAAGCGAATAAAAATTCAAAATCCTAAATTCTAAATCCTAAACAAATCCAAAATTCAAATGTTCAAAATTCAAAACTTTAATTTCTTAATTTTGTTTTGAGTTTTGGCTTTTGGCTATTTAGATTTGTCTGTCCGCCTAAATATTGTGAAACAAAACTTGGGCGGGTAAAAATTTAGGATTTTGGATTTAGGATTTAATTACTTTTGCGCTTTACGCTGTAGTTTTGCGCTTTACACTTTGCACTTTGCGCTTTAATTATGTCCAAAAATAAAATTAAAGAAATTTTAACAAGGGGAGTGGAAGAGGTAATAGTGAAAGAGAATTTAGAAAAGAAACTTCTTTCCGGAAGAAAACTGAGAATCAAACATGGTGTTGACCCTACCAGTCCTTATTTGCATTTGGGCAATGCTATTCCATTATGGAAATTAAAACAATTCCAGGATTTGGGCCACAGAATTGTTTTGATTGTAGGAGATTTCACTGCCAGGATAGGGGATACTTCTGACAAAACATCCCAGAGACCTGCTTTATCCAAACAAGAAGTAGAAAGAAATATGAGAGATTATAAAAAGCAGATAGGGAAGATTTTGGATATAAGAAAGACAGAATTTGTATACAATAGTAAATGGTTATCACGATTGTCTTTAAGTAAAATAGTAAAATTGGCAAGCAATTTTACAGTAGCGCAGATGTTAGAAAGGGAAAATTTTACAGAAAGGTATCAAAACAAGAAGCCAATCGGTCTTCAGGAATTTATTTATCCATTGATGCAAGGATATGATTCTGTTATAGTAAAAGCAGATGTGGAAGTAGGCGGAACAGATCAAATTTTTAATATGTTGGCAGGAAGAACGATTCAAAGATATTTTGGACAAAATCCACAAGATGTAATTGCACTAACTTTGATTGAGGGAACCGACGGCGGTAAGATGAGTAAAAGTTTGGGTAATGTAATTTCCTTAACCGACTCTCCAGACGAGATGTATGGGAAGATTATGTCCATGAAAGACGAGCTTATTATTAAATATTTTATTTTATGCACCCAAGTTTCTTTGGGTGAAATTAAAAAAATGGAAACATCCCTTAAGAACGGAGCAAATCCAAGGGATGTAAAAGCAAGATTAGCCAAGGAAATTGTTAGTTTATATTACGGCAAAGAGATTGCCAAAAAAGCAGAGGAGGAGTTCAACAGGGTTTTTAAAGAACATAAAATTCCCGACAAAATCCCGAGTTTTAAATTTGAAGCTTCTAAAATTAATATTTTGGATTTATTGGTCAAAACCAAATTGGTTTTTTCTAAATCCGAAGCCAAGAGATTAATTGAACAGAAAGGAGTAAAGATAAATAATAGTCCTGTTGAGGATTGGAAAAAGGAAATAGAATTAAAAGATGGTATGGTAGTTAGCATCGGGAGAAGAAAATTTGTTAGGATTAAATGTTAGGGTTTGGCGTTCGGTATTTTCGGTATTTGATGTTGGATATTTATGTATAAGGTGAAATATCCAGCATCAAAGCATCAAGTATAAAAAATGAATAAAAAAATTCTTATAATAGAGGATGAAAAAACTTTAGCAGAAATGTATGCTTCTTATTTTAAAAGAGAGGGTTTTAACGCAATTTTTACTACCGAAGGGAAATCAGGTATTGAATTAGCCAAAAAAGAAAAGCCGGATTTAATTATTTTGGATATATTAATGCCGGATATAGATGGATGGGATATAATTAAGATATTAAAAAAAGAACGGGAGACAAAAAATATTCCTATTTTAGTATTTTCTAATTTAGGACAGATAGAGGAAATAAGAAAAGGGCTTAGTTTAGGGGCGGATGATTATATAGTTAAAAGTGACTTTACCCCAAAAGAACTGGCCTCTAAAGTAAAAAGAATGCTTAGTTTACTAAAGGGTGGCGGGAAAAAACTTAAAAAGAGGATATTGATTATAGAAGATGTAAGGGAGATAGGGGATTTATATAAATTGAGATTGGAGAAAGAAGGATTTGATGTGGAGGTAGCCAGAAATGGTGCCTGGGGTTTGCGGTTAGCGAGGATAGGAGATTTTGATTTAATTCTAATGGATATGGCCCTACCCGAACTGGACGGATACGAGGCAATATCATTTTTAAAACAGGACCCTAGAACTAGAAAAATTCCTATTATTGTTTTTTCTAATTCTGCTCAGGACAATGACATAAAAAGAGCAATAGAATTGGGGGCAATGGATTATTTTATAAAATCTCGAGTTACCCCCTCGGAAGTGGCTATGGAGGTTAAAAAAATACTAAATTCCAAATCATAAATTATATTTAAGCGTAAAGCGCAAAGCTCAAAACTTAAAGCTACAGCTTAAAGCGCAAAAGTAATTAAATCCTAAATTCAAAATCCTAAATTCTAAACAAATTCAAATGACCAAAATCCAAAATTCAAAACAATATTTAAAAAAAAATTAAAGTTTTGAATTTTGAAATTGTTTAGGATTTAGAAATTAGAATTTTGAATTTTAAATTTGCGCTTTGCGCTAAACTGGTTTTGGGTTTTGACATTGATTTGGAATAATTTGAGTTTTGGAATAATTTGGAATAATTATTCGCTGTAATCTTGATATTATGAAAAATTTCAAAGAAATAACTAAAAAAGAATTAGAAACTATAAAGGTAGTCACTTTTGATATTGATGGAGTTATTATTCCTGTGGGCACTCAGCTTAAGGAAAATATAGATGGCACGGAATTATATATGAAGTCAAAGCAGTTATCACGAGACTTTATAGAAAATTTAAAAAAATTAAAAAATTATGTTAGATTAAATTTTTCTTCTGGAAGGAATATCTTGTATTTGAAAAGTTTAACTAATGAAATTTTTGATAATAATTTAATTCTTCAGGCAGAAAATGGAAATATTACCTTTATTGATGGAAAAATTATTCATCCCAGTTATCCCAATACTTATTTTGAAAAATTAAAAGATATAAAAGAAGAGATTAAAAAAATAATGAAAAAAGATAAAAGAATTAGAGGATTTGAGCCAAAATTGTTTATTTTAACTGTGCATTGCGAAAAAATGGAGGAAATAGAAAATTTAGTTAAAAGTTATGACAATGAAAATGAATTATATTGTTTATGGACAAATGAAGGGTATGATATAGGGAGCAAAGAAATGACCAAAGGGAGAGCAATTTCGAATTTGGCGAAATATTTGGATATTTCTCCAAAGCAGATTCTGACTACTGGCAATAATTATAATGACAAAGAAATGTTGGAAGTAGGAAAGGGGGTAACGGTTGATCCTGAGAGAGTAAAAGGAGAATATTTTATTGAATCTACGGGAGATAAATTAGGGGGCGAAATTTTAGCAGATTTTTTAGTAAGTTATTATTTAAATAGAGATGCAGGATAAAAATACAGAGCTGTAGTACGACGGTCTACAGAACTACAAAAAGCGAAATTTCGCTCGCTTTTTATTTTTTTGTTTTAATGTGGTTTTTTTATCTCCCCCCTTCGTAAGGGGGGAGATTAAGAGGGGGGATGGCACGATTTTTGGCAATTGGCAATTAACAATTAGCAAGAGAATCGTAAGGATTTTACCCCTCCTCCGACATATGTCGGAGGAGGGGTAAAACCCTAATGAATTGGAGCATTGCGACTCCTCAATTCTCAGAAGCAGGGTCTTGACTTTGAAAACAAAATAATATACTATAAATATTAAGTTCTTTTTAAAAAAATAAAGAGAGGAGGTGATAAGAATGTTGACAAGAGGGATAAAGAGCAGAGAAAAAAAAGATGATATTATTAAACTTGCAGGAAAACTTGATGCAGAAATTCATAATTCCTTTTGGAGAGATTTATTTCCGGAGATATTTCCTTCTAGTCCTAAAGAAAGAAGGATTGATTTAGAATCACTTTCATGGAAAGATTTGAAGAAGGTAATGAAAACATTAAGAAGAAAAATTGGCAATTTAATTCTTCTTACAAGAGAAATTACAGAACTACTTAACGATCTTGGAGGATTTCCTAACAATGCAAATGGTTTGCGCACTCAACTTAGAGGGAATTGGAGTTTCGCTCGACAATTGATAAGAAAGGGAGAGAGATTTTTAGAAAGAGAGATAGAAAAAAGAAAGAGGGAAATAGAAGAATTGGAAAAATAAGGAGGTGAAAGATGGGCTCCGGCAGTATATGTATATGTTTGTTTTTCAAGAAGCAAAAACCCCATCCATAAAAATAACAGAAAAAGAAAGGGTGGGGCTTTTTGTTTTAAGATGTTTGTAAATATAAGTTCGAAGGTCGTCTAAGTTTTTATTTCGCAAAGATTTTGGCCAAATACTTCATTTAGCTACATGGGTAAGCCGAGTTTCTTTTTTACTTCTTTTATAGTCGCCTGGGATATCTTTTCTGCTCTTTTTCTTCCTTGCTCTAAAATATTTTTAACATATTCTGGTTTGCTTTGATAGTATTTTAATTTCT
>JAGGTM010000048.1 GCA_021163745.1 bacterium | reverse complement strand
TGGATATACTGAGGCAGATAAGGAGAAGATTTTAAGTGCTTTAGGTAATGAAGGAGTAAACATTCAAAGATATAAAGGATTAGGAGAAATGAATCCTTCTCAGTTATGGGAAACTACTATGGATCCTGAAAGAAGAGTTTTAAAACAAGTAACTATAGAAGATGCTAAAGAAGCAGATAAAATATTTGATATTTTAATGGGAGGAGAGGTAACCCCAAGAAAAAAGTTTATTGAGGCACATGCGAAGAATGTAAAAAATCTTGACATTTAATACCGACTTTTCTAAAATATAAGAGAAAGCCCAAGCGGGCTTTTTATAAACACCTTCTATGATTAATTTTTTTGAGAGAATAATTGTATTTCTAAAAGAATCTAAAATTGAACTGAAAAGAGTAACATGGCCAAGCAAGAGGGAAACGATTAAACTTACTTTAATAGTAATTGGATTTAGTATTGCTGTTGCTATGTTTTTAGGAACATTGGATTTTATATTTACATGGTTAATGGAGAAATTTATTATTTAAGTACAGACCACCGACTACATATCACTGACTACGGACTACCGACTATGATAAGAACAGTAGTCAGTAGCCAGCAGTCGGTAAGCATAAAAAATGCCAAAACAAGTACAACGAGGAAGACATTGGTATGCTATCCATACATATTCAGGATATGAAGAAGCTGTAGCAAGAAATTTAAAACAGCGTATTGAGTCATTGGGAATGGAAGATAAAATCTTCAATGTTTTAGTTCCTACAGAAAAGAAAATTAAAATAAAAGGAGGGAAAAGACAGGTAGTGGAAGAAAAGATATATCCGGGTTATGTTTTAGTGGAGATGATTGTTACTGATGATTCTTGGTATGTAGTAAGAAATACCCCTAGAGTCACTGGTTTTATTGGGGCGGGAACCGAGCCAATTCCAATTTCCGATGAAGAGATAAAAGAAATTCAAAAAAGAATGGGGATAAAGGAGCCAAAGTATAAAGTAGATTTGAAGGTTGGGGATGTAGTGAAGATAACAGATGGACCATTTAAGGATTTTGATGGAAAAATTTCTGAAGTTGACGAAAAGAGAGGAAGAGTTAAAGTATTGATAAACATGTTCGGCAGAGATACACCTGTAGAGTTAGATTTTCTTCAAGTGAAGAAGATATAGTATCGCGAATAAAATCACTAATAGTTCTCGCTAATCCATCGCTAATATGTCTTATCTAATTTTACCTCAAGAAAGTTATAAGTTAATGGGGATGTTATTCGAAGTTCACAATGCTATGGGTCCTATTTATGAAGAAAAACATTATGTGGACGCCGTAGAAGCAATTTTTAAACGAGAAGGAGTTAATTATATTCGAGAAAAACGAATTAAATTACATTTTAAAAATTTAAAAGTTCCTAATTTTATACCAGATTTTATTGTTTGGGATTGTATAATATTAGATATTAAAGCAAAACGATATATTCAACTCAGTGATATTAGGCAAATGTCGCGGTATATAAAAGAAACAGGTTTGCCATTAGGAATTATTGCTAATTTCAAAAGAAAGAAATTGGAATATAAAAGAATTATAAATCCTAATCGTAATAAAAATAAATGGTCCTAATTCGCGAAGGATTCGCGAGAATTATTCGCAAAGTATTAGCGAAATATGAACTCTATTAAAACCACCATCAAACTTCAAATTAAAGCCGGGGAAGCAAATCCCGCTCCTCCAATCGGGCCTATTTTAGGTCAGTATGGTTTAAATATCTCCGATTTTTGCAACAAATTTAACCAGGCGACAAAGGACAAAAAAGGGGATGTTATTCCTGTGGAGATATATGTTTACGAAGACAGAACGTTTGACTTCAAGCTAAAAACGCCACCGGCTTCTTATCTTTTAAAAAAAGCAACTGGAATCAAAAAGGGTTCAGGGAAACCTCATAAAGATAAAGTTGGAAGTATAACTAAAGCGCAACTTAAAGAAATTGCCCAGAAGAAAATGCCTGATTTAAATGCGAATTCTTTAGAGGAAGCTATAAGAATCATAGAAGGAACTGCTAAAAGCATGGGAATAGAAGTGGTAGAATAGATATTTTAGAGAAGTTAATTCTATAAAGGAGCACATAAAGAAATCCATACCTAGAATTGTATTATCCTAAAAATACACTTTTAGTATCTTTAAAAATATAGAAATCATAGGAGGGTGTACGGATGAAAATTTTAGAGGTGCTCTGGTATGCGTTACCGTCTTTTAGCGTATGCGGTGTCCCGATAATATTAGCTCGATTTCGTATTTTAGATGTTTTAGGAGTTCCAATTAGCGAAAAATTTGGCCCTAATAAAACTTGGAGAGGGTTATTATCCGGTATGATTTCAGCAATAGCAGTAACAGCATTTCAGGTAGTTCTTTATGTGCATTTTCCTGTTTTTCGTAGAATTTCTGTAGTAAATTACCTTGAGATAAATCCGGTTGCATTAGGATTATTATTTGGGGTAGGTAATCACGCATTTGATTTGACAAAATCTTTTTTCAAAAGGCGAATAAATAAACCTCCGGGAGATAAATTCTTTCCTTGGGACGAATTTGATGCATTTGCCGGGGTATTGATGTCGACTTTGATAGTTCCTCTTCCTTTAGATGTAATATTGTGGTCGGCAATAATAATTCCCTCAACTACTTACTGCGGAAATGTCTTTCTTTATCATTTGCGCATAAAATCTGTGCCATATTAATCCCCTGATAATTCTCAGGGGATTTTTGTTAGAAGAATATGGTTTTTGTATTATATATGGAGCAACTCGATTTAGGTCTTGATTTTTTTGGTTTTTTGTGTTATACTTTTTGCAGCTACTTGCAAGTTTTTTGTAAATAAATAACAAAGAAAAGGAGGTGGAAATGAGAAGAAATATCCTTTGTGTTTTTTTATGTTACTCCTTGTTTTGGGGAGGAATGTGTTGGATTTTGTTTTCATTGAAAATAGGAGTAGTGATAGGGGTGATAGCTGGAATCCTAGGAGTTTTTTATTACTCTATCATAGTTGTTTCTGTGCATAGGAATTCAACAGAATATCCGAAGAAAGAGAAAAACTAAAAATAAAAAATACTAGCAATATCAGCGAGCCTATTGGCTCGCTTTTTAATTTTAAAAAGAATCAATTTCATATTAAAGATAATTTTTAAAAATTTCCTCTCTTATTAAGAGATTTTAATAAGAAATTTTAATAAGAACACTTTTTGCTAAACCTAATTTTTGGCGACAATGAATTTTAAACAACTTATAACCTTAAATAAAATATTCCAACCCAGCACCACTTTTACTCTGATTAAGTGTGGCAAAAAGATCTAAAAGACCTTTTTATTTCTCTTGTCTAAAGAACGTTTTGAGAAGGAGTTATTCTGTTTAATTGTCGTAAAAGTGGTGCCGGGTTGAGATTTGATTATTCTAATGTTCTTAAGAACATTAGAATAGCAATAATTGGTTAGTTTAAATTTTAGTTTTAACTAAATTTTAGAGTGTTTGTTTTTTTTAATAGTTTGACTAAAACTAACTTCTTTTCAATTTTAGTCGGCATCGATTAAAAAGTATATGGATAACTTTTTATTTTAATTTCTAACCAAAATACTTATTTTTATTTTTCAATTCATTTCACCGGAATCTCGCCTCTCTCCCACATTTCTCTTCCCTCTTTAGTCCAATTCCCATTTTCCCAGATTTTGGTGCCTTTCCAGATAATGGTGCCTTGGTTGTAAGAATAGAAAGCGTTTTCAAAAGCTTCTACCTCTCCTTCAAGAATTAAAGTTCCGCCCTTCATATCCCTGCCTGTGTTACCTCCACAATTTCCTTTTATAATTATCTCCCCACCTTTCATCTTCTCACCAGTAACATCTCCACAATTTCCTTTCACAATTACCCTTCCGCCTTCCATTTCCTCTCCAGTCCATATTCCCACATCTCCTTCAATAATTAGATGTAGTTTTTTGGGATTTCGATAGCCTAATATATTAAGACGAATTGGCAATTCTTTAACATTAAGATGAATTTCGATTGGTTTAATTTTTTCTTCTTTTAAACCTTTGCTTTTTTGATCAAAAAGATATTTTTCCATATTTTTCTTTAGAAAACCAGAAAGAAAAATTCCTACTTCTTGAATTTCCCAATCAAGTCTTTCTGCTTCTACAGTTTCAAGAAATTTTTCCCACTCAAATTCTTTTAGAAACTTATTAGAAACCCTTTCTAATAAAGGGAGAGAAACTTCAGGTAGAGGCAGGGAGGAGACAAAAGGAAAAGAGTTACTATAACTCATCTTCCTAATTTTCTCCTCATTCTCCTCCCAAAGTTTCTTTAGTTCTTTGACTGATTTCTCAACCATCTCAAATTCCTCTATCTTTTCTTTCCATCTCTCCTCAACTCCCTCAACCATCTTTTCGGCTTTATCTAATTTTTCTTTCATCTCTTTAATAGGTGGTTCTTTTTTAATAAATTGTTCAAATGATTCTTTGGGCATAGTAGTTATAACTTAATATCTTTAAGGTATTTTTTTAAAAATTGAGTTAAAGCCGGCAAAACTTTGGAAAGGTCAGGCACTCTTTCTCCGTCATCATCATTTTCCCAAGCAGTTTCAAAATTCTCTATTTCTCCCTCGCTTGGCTTTTCAATTTGAAATGCTTTAGCAATAATTCCTTTTTCTTTTAATTTATTTTTTATTTCTCGGGTTAATTT
>JAGGTM010000027.1 GCA_021163745.1 bacterium | reverse complement strand
CAATGACTGGAACCAAAAACGAATCCATTCTGCTTTAAAAGGTCGAAGCCCGGATGAGTTTCTCCATAACTTTTACAAATTGAAAAAGAACTAAAATCTCTCCAAAGTTAGGGTCTCATTTCAATTTCGAAATTCGAAATTCGAATTTATCTAAGCTTTGAGATTTAAGATTTGGATTTGAGATTTGCCGCCCAGCCCTACTTTTGTTCCAAAAGTAGGACTGGGCGAGCCTCGCTCCTTTGGGGCGGGACATTTGAGATTTGAGATAAATTTGTGTTGCGTTTTACGCCTTGCGCTAAAATAAGAGAATTATAATAATTTTGTTACCAAAGTGGTTGGATGGTACATTTAAACTATATTATACATTAAGATCTCAAAAGTCAAATAACCCCGCCTAAATTTTTCCTTAAAAAACTTAGACGGGGAAAGATTAAAGGAGGACCTCTTGCCGTCCGACAAAAATCAGAAGAGAAAATTAAGAAAGATAATCTCCCTTCTTGGAGAAGAGAAGATTAAGGAGAGAATTTTCGAACCAGATAATATGCTTTTATCATCTCAACTAAAACTAAATTAAAAACTCCTACTCCTAAAATAATTCCCCAAGTAGAAAAATTCAATGGTGTAGTTCCTAATAATTCATTAAACCAAGGCATATAAATTGCTATAAGCAGGGCAGCTATTCCCAAAACAATAGAAACAAGCAGAAACTTATTGGAGAATATATTAATGTGCCAGATATTTTTTCTTAAACTTCTTAAAGAAAATACATAAAAAAGTGAATCTATGCCAAGCATAGCGAATATGGCAGTTTGCATATATATTAAATTAAAATTATAAAAAAGGAAAAATAAAAATATAGATAATATCAAGAGATTAGTAATTATTCCTATAGCAAAAATAATTGCTTTCATTTCCTGAGTTAAAAATTGCAATCTATCTTTAAAGAAAAATGAATTTTTTTTTGAACTTTCATTTACCTTCTTCATTATATCCTTTTCTTTGGGTTCAAATGCTAAAGCAAAATCAGGTAACCCGTCTTCAATTAAATTTATCCATAAAATCTGTACTGCAGTAATAGGTAAAGGAAGTCCCACTAAAATACTTGTTCCTACTAATATAACCTCACTCAAAGAGCCGGATAAAAGATAAGTAATTACTTTACGAATATTGTCTAAAATCGCTCTTCCTTCTTCTATTCCTTTTATTATTGTAGAAAAGGAATTATTTAGCAAAATCAAATCTGCACTTTCTTTTGCTACTTCTGTTCCAGAATCTAACGCTATTCCAATATCTGCTTTTTTTAACGCAGGAGCATCATTTATACCATCTCCCGTCATCGCCACGATTTCTCCTTTTTCTTGCCACGCCCTTATAATTCTTAATTTATGTCTTGGCTCTACTCTGGCATAAATTTTAATTTTTGGAAGAATTTTTGAGAATTGCTCTTCTGGTAATTTATCTAAATCCTTTCCTTCTAATATATTTTTTGAGTTAATTTTAAAACCCAACTCTTCTGCCACTGACTTTGCGGTCAATTTGTGGTCGCCTGTAACAATAATCACTTTAATTCCCGCTTTTTTACACACAGAGATTGCTTTTCTCACTGTTCTTCTTATGGGGTCTTTTAATGTTATAAAACCCGTAAATATTAGGCCCATTTTATTTATTTCCGGAATCGTTTCCGGTATTTTTCCCGCTTTAACAGAAGCCGGCGCTAAACTCCCCCAACAAGTAGCCACCACTCTTAACCCCTTACTAGCCAACTCCCCCAAATCTCTTTCCAATTTTCTTTTGATTTCTTTAGTCAATTTCTCTTTCCTTTTCAATTGTATATACTTGCACATTCTTAATATATTTTCGGGCGCGCCGCACAAATATAATTTAACACCTCTTTTCTCTTTTATGTATATACCGGAGAATTTGTTTATGGGGTTAAATAAAATTTCTTTTATTTTTCTCTTCTTGATATTGTTTATATTGATCCCGGCATCTATTCCTGCTTCAAACAACGCCTTATCAGTAGGCCTTCCAACAACAACCCATTTTCTTTTAGGTTTGTGGGGATTTTTTATAAATATATCCGCGGTTAAACTTGCTGTCTTTAAACATAAGTGCTGCGCCTTTTTATCAAAACTATGATTTAAAAGTTCTACCGGTGATAAAACCCTGCTTATTTTCATTTTTCCTTTAGTTAATGTCCCCGTTTTATCTGTGCAAATTACGGATACGGATCCTAATGTTTCTGCAGAGTTTAATTTTCTTACTAATCCTTTACTCTTTAAAATTCTCGTCATTCCTAAAGCCAAAATTACAGTAATGGCAGCAGGAAGACCTTCAGGAATAGCCGCTACTGCCAGTGCCACAGATATAGCAAACATATCCAATATCTGCTTTCCAGCGTTTATCCCTAAAAGAAAAATCAAAAATATTATTAAGCCCAAACCTATTCCGATAATCTTTGAAAGACAGGAGAGATTTTTTTGGTAGGGAGTTTTCTCTTCTTTCATTTCTCTGATTAAAGTAGTTATTTTGCCCAATTCCGTATTTTTGCCAATAGCAGTTACCACTGCCTTTCCTACTCCTTCTTCTACTACTGTCCCCATATAGACCATATTGGTTCTGTCTGCCAATGGCGTATCCGGAGGGAGAACTTCTGTGTTTTTTTCCGAAGCCAGCCATTCCCCGGTTAAATTCATCTCATTTACTTTTAAACCTTCCTGATATAATATTCTCCCATCAGCGGGAATTTTATCTCCTGATTTAATAAAAATAATATCCCCCACCACAACATCTTTTGCGGGAATAATTTTAATCGTGCCTTCTCTTATCACCATTGTTTTGTGCTTTATGGCCTTTTTAAGTTTAATCAAGGCCTGGTCTGCCTTTCTCTCCTGAATAAATCCAATAATAGTATTAAGCAAAACCGCTGCGAAAATAACCGCGGAATCCGTAAACTTCTTTAAAAATAATGCAATTGCTCCGGCGATAACTAGAATATAAATTAAAGGGCTCTTAAACTGAGAAAGAAAAATTCTCCAGTTTGTGAATGGTTTTTTGGAAGGAAGCAAATTTTTCCCGTATTTTTTCTGACGGAACTCTGCTTCTTTCTTTGAGAGTCCATCTAATGAGGTTCCCAAAACCTGAATTATTTTCTCTTTGGATAATGAATGCCAGATTTCTTCCATATTGCTCTAATTTAAACGCAAAGTGCAAAACGCAAAGCGCAAAACTACAGCGTAAAGCGCAAAGCGAAATTTTTTCTTTAATAAGCTTTAAGCTTTAAGCTTTACGCTTTAACTTTACACTTTGCGCTTTGAGTTTTGCCCTAAAAAATTTCAAGACCATCTCTGCTTCATCTCTAATGGCTTTTTCGGTCTGTGAAGGAGTAAAATTCAGGGTTTCTTCAAAAAACGTACCAACTCTTCCAAAAAACAAACACCTTAGAAAATCCATAGATACTTTAGGCAAAGAACCACTTAGAATAGGTTTTGTCATCAAGTAATACATTATTTCACTCCACAACTTTCCATCGATCTTCATTTTTCTCTTTACATACATATCACTTATCCTTCTCGCAATTTGCGATGGCAACATATCAATATCCCTTTCGTGATTTTTTATCCCGTCAAAAAACATTTTTTCATAAATTTCAAAATTAGGTTTTATATCCGAAACTTGAGGTAATTTTCCTCCTCCCAAAATCGGAATATCCTGAATCTTGCTAGTGAGTTTAATTTTGCTTTTATTTCTCAAAATAACATTAAGCAAACTCTCTGTAACCTGATTAAACATACAATCTAAATTAGGTAAACTCGATTTATGAATTTTTTTTCCTAAATTAACCTGACAAATTTTTGCTCCTAAAAAATAAGAACTTAATCCCAAAAAAATATCCACTCCGAATTGATAATCTGTTTTACTCCAGTTTAAATTAAGAAAGTCGTTCGCTAATCTGCCAGAGAAAGCAAATTCTCCTCCAATGGGCTGGCGAATATCTAAATTTAAAAATCCATAAATAAACGGATAAACTAAATGATTTGTAATAACCGCATCATTTTCTAAGCGAGCATAATAAGGAAATACAAAATCATATTTTTTAGATAAAACTGGGGAAATTAATTTTTTCACCCATAGCGGAGTAATACTTTTCAAATCTGCATCAAAAGTTGCTCCTGCCACTGCCTTAAACTTCTTAATAATCTTAAAAAGATTACGCAAATTATATCCTTTTCCTTTTATATTTTTAGGCGTTGAACAATAAATAAAAGAAATATTTTTTGCAGTTAAGTCAGAGGACGATTTTAAAAATATTTCTTTTGTCCCGTCAACAGAATTATTATCTACATTAACTATCACTGATTTTTTGTCCGAAAAATACTTTTTTAAACCACTACTAATCTCCTTCACCACAAAACCAATTCCTTTGTTTTCGTTATGCGAAGGGATACCTATTATCAAATCCGCTTTTTTTATTCCGGAAGGGTTAATGATTTTCATTTTAATCTTTATTTTATCATAAAATTTATCAAAATCAAAAAAAACAGCCGATAAGCGGCTGAATTACTCTAAATAATTTTATTAAAATATACCAAATGTTTCTTAATTAAATAACTTCTCTTCAAATTCCTTTGCTAATTCCATTACTCTATCAGCATTATACTTTGCGGC
Organism: bacterium; assembly: GCA_021163745.1. Lineage (GTDB taxonomy): Bacteria > Patescibacteriota > Minisyncoccia > Portnoybacterales > JAGGTM01 > JAGGTM01. The sequence continues at coordinate 7,492 of JAGGTM010000027.1, read as the reverse complement.
TTTAGAGCGATTCCATCTCCTTCCCGCTAAATACTTTGCATAAGCGATCCATTCTGAATTATAAGTTCTTTGATTTGCTCCGGCATCAGCCAATTTTATAGCGGCGCCAGTAAAAGCATCTTTTGGATTCCATGGGTTTGGAGGATTATTGCCAGTTAAACTACTAATTCTTTGCTTATAAGCCAGCCATGTGGTAGGCAAAAATTGAGCGGGACCCATTGCTCCACCGCATCCATAATACGGCTCTGCGGAAACTGGTTGAAGATCCGGATTAAGTCCTAATTCCTGACAAATTTGAAAAAATGCTGTTTTCTCTCTTTCTGCTCTACTAATTTTACCTAATTTTCTATAGCAATTATACATATCTTTTCTCCAGTTTCCCGTACCTACATTCAATCCCAATCTTGACTCGTTCTCTAAAACTGCTAATAGATAAGCGGGTCTTACTCCGGTTTTAGAGCCAGCAAAAATTGCATTTCTCACCGCTTCCTGTAAAGTTAGGTGATATCTTTCCAGTAATGAAATCTGTTTTTTTAAAAACTCTATGTCTTTCTGTTTGCTTTTAATTTTTTCCTGATACGCTTCTTCTTCTCCTTTAGTTATATAAAGAATATGCTTTCTCCTCTGTTGCTTTTTTAATATCGTAGTTTTCTGAATTTCTTGAAATGCTTTTAATCTATATTGTTCCTGCTTCTCTGATTCTAATTCATCTTTTTTGCTTTCCAGTTGCTTTTTAGAAGAAGAGAGTTCATTTAGTGTTTTCTGTAAATTTTTCTGGACTACTTCCAAGCTATTAACTTCATCAAAAAAATCAGAAAACCTGTCTTTGCTTAAAATAATTTCCAATAAACTATTTTCATCGTATTGGTTAATCAATCTTAAGTATTCTCCTAAAAGCATTCTTTGATAATCCATTTTCTCCTCTATTTTTTTAATTTTTTCCTGTATCTGGCTAATATTCAATTCGGTCTCTTTTATATCTAAATCTATTTCTTTTATCTGTAACTGAATTTTTTTAATCTGGTTTTCCAATATATTTATTTCATTTTCCAATGTCTTTGCCTTTTCTTTTGTTTCCGCGATTTTCTGGTTATATTGAGAAATTTTTTCCTGAAGGTCTTTTATTTGGGCTTCTAATTCTTCTTTTAATTTTTCGGGGTCAGTAATAGCGTTAGCAAAAAAGCCATTTAATAACAATCCGAAAATTATTAAAGCACAGAAAAAAATTTTAAATTTTGAATTGAAATTATTTGTACTTAACTCGTTGTTCATTGTTTGCTATTAATAAAACTTTATTATTCTGGCTTTTCTTCGCTTTTTGTTTCTTCAACTGCCTCTTCTTCTGACTTTACTTTCTTCTCCTCTGTCTCTTCTATTTTCTCTTCGGAAACTTCCGGCACTTCTTCTTCTTCTTTAGGTGGAACAACCGAAGCAACGACTTCTTCTGGATCTGCGTTTATCTTAACATTGGAAGGTAGTTTAATGTCTTTGATATAAATATTATCATCAAATGTTTTCAAAGAAGAAATATCCACTTCTATTTCCTTTGGTAGATCTAATGGCAATGCTTCTACTTCCACATATTTAATATTCTTAACCAATACTCCTCCTTCGGTCTTTACTGCCGGGGACTCACCTGTAAAAACTAAAGGAATTTCCACAGTAATAGGTTTGTCCATCCTTACCTGATAAAAATCAATATGAATAAATTCATCACTAATCGGATCTTTCTGAATGTCATGAATTAATACAACCCTTTCGTCTTTTTCTTTATTATCTTTATCTGAAAGATCTCGCATAATTTTCAGCTTGATTAACTCACTCTCTCCTGTCTTGCTATAAAGCTCTTTAAATTCCTTTTTGTCCACCTTTAATGTAATATTTTTTGTCTTTTGGCCATACAAAATAGCAGGAATATATCCTTCCTTTCTTAATAGATGAAGTCCTCTACCTATTTTATCTCTTATTTTTGCATGAAGCTCAAACATAATATTATTTTAATATTGAATTTACACTTCCGAATAATTTTATTTTTTCCATTACTACTTTTTCCACCGCATCTATCACTGCGGGCATAATTCTATATGGCACTATTTCATTCTTTTTTTCTTTTAAAATTTTTCTCAGGGTATTTGAAAAAGCAATTCTGAGTTCAGTATTTATATTAACTTTTATTATTCCTAAGTCAATAGCTTTTTTGATATCACCTTCAGGGGTTCCCGAACCTCCGTGAAGAACTAAAAATACTTTATCTTCTACTTTTTCTTTTATCTGTTTTAATCTTGAAAGATATAAATGTGGATTTCTGTATTTTAAACCAGAAGAATTGCTCTGTTTTTTTATTATGCCATGAATATTGCCAATTGCCACTGCCAAACTATCAACACCGGTTTTCTCTATAAATTCCAGTGCTTCATCGGGATCAGTAAGATCATCCTCCTTAATCTCTACCCCAGAATGCAATTCAGAACTCCCTCTTAAATAACCCAATTCACCCTCCACTATTATACCGGAGTTCTTTTTTTTAACGTAATTAACCACTTTCTTTGTCGTTTTTATATTATCTTCAAGACACAAACTCGACCCATCAAAGTGAACAGAATCATAACCTGAATTTATTGCCTCTTTTATTTTTTCTAAAGAATGACCGTGGTCTAAGTGTAATATAATAGGTATGTTTAACTCCTCTTGCCATACATCAATTATCTTTCTTATTTTTCTCATTCCTATAAATTCGCTTTCACCTTCAGAAGTGGCTATAATTACAGAAGATTTCAATCTGTGAGCGGAAATAACAATTGCTTTTATTAACTCCAAATTACAGGCATTAAACGCCCCTATAGCATAATGATTTAATTGCGCTGATTTTAGAATTTTATATGGAGAAAGCATGAAAATATTTAAAAAGTCAAAAGTCAAATCTCAAATCTACATCTCAAATCTCAAAATAAATTTAAGCTCAAAGATCAAAGCGCAAAGTGCAAAGCTAAAGCGTAAAGCTTAAAGCGAATTTATTTAAATTCCAAATTCCAAATTACAAATTACAAACAAATCCCAAATTCAAAATTACAAATTCAAAACGAATACCCCTCCCCCTCCTACACCTCCCCCGCCGTAATTTTGCTTCAAAAAGTCAAGGTTGTTCTAATTATTGAGAGTAAATCTTGGTTTTTCTCGCAGCCCTATTTGTGTGACAAAATTACGGCGTGGGAGGACTAAGGTGGAGGAGGGTGTTTTGAATTTTGAGATGTAATTTTGAGATTTGCATTTTGAAATTTGAGATTTTTAGATAATAGTAATCTCTTTTCCTGTGTTATAAAAATCTCTTTCAAAATTATTAACGATATAAACCATCTCCCATTTTCTTCCGCTTTTTTCGAACTCTAGAGGAGTCATATTAAGCCACCTTTTAATTCCATCCGGTGTAACCTCATAAACCTTATAATCATTATCTGCCCTAATTAACCAAGAGGCCTGATAAGCATCTAGCACCTCCGGTTCTACTTCAACTACATCATTCCATTTAAGATGAAGATAGGAATTAAAAATCTTATCACTTTCTATCCATCTTTTGTATTTTCCCTTAATAACATAAACCTTGTAATCATTTTTTGCCCTTATTGTTGTTCCGTCCGAAAATTTTGGAATATACAAAAATGCATTGTCTTGATATATTTCTTCTCCTTCGCCAGTTACCAATTTTACTTTAATTTTACCTTGAGAATGAGAAGGGGCAGTGAATGTAATTTTTTCCCCTTCTACAATGTCAAATTCATTTATCTCGATATCTCCAAAAAAAACAGATTTAACGGAATCAAGGTTTTTTCCGTAAATATCAACTGGAAACCCTCCTGTCTCTAAACCAACAGAAGGAGAAATTTTTTCAATCTCGGGTAAATTTCCTTTTACAGAAAGGGCAGTGAAAGAAAACGTGGTATATGGTTCATTTTCTGTAAACCCGCTTTTTTTATAAGTGTTTATTGGGACTATTACCACTGAGTTAATCTCTTCCCCAAACCGGGAAATGTAAATAGTAGAAGTATCATCTATTAGATTCATAAATTTAACCTCTGGTTTTTTATTTTTATATATCAGAATATAAGGAACTACAAAATCAGCATTTGGCCCAATTTCCTTAAATTTAAGTTGTAATGTGTCTTTTTCGTTTTGAGAAGGCGAACTTTGATCAAACTTGTACCAGTACGATGACCAATCCTTTACAGAAGAAGTTCTATTAACAATAAGATAAGGAAATCCGCTGTAACTTGCAGAGGGAGAAATATGAACAACCTGATAGGTTAAATTCGGATTCAGATAGCAGTATTTTTTATTCACAGAGCAATCATTCAAATAATTGGCAATAGCCCAGTTTGCGAATACATCTTTAAAGTCCTCTGAGTAACCCAAACTTTTTAAAGCATAATTTATAGATTCTATCCCTACTTTATTTGTCTGCATCATTCTAGTTAGAATCTTTTCTCCATATTGGTCCACTAAATAATGTATGAATAGATTTACTACGCCATAATCTGCAGATTTGTTTTTCCATTCAGTTAAAGAATCGGATGGATAATCCCAAAACGCCTCCACTCTCCTTGAAAGATTGCTCCCCTGATAAACATCATCATAACCGCATAAAGTTGGAGCATATTCTGACCTTGCCTCATTTAACCAAACCTCCTCTTCTGTGTTCCATAATTTAGTTTTCTGATAAAAAGTTATCACATGCTGGAATTCGTGAGCTAGATATGCTTTGATAATTGGAGAAGTTATATACTTAGCATTTAAATAAACCATCTCTCTCTGATTAGATGTGGGGATTAAATTTTTTGAATATTCATCGTTACCATTCCAATATCCACCTGCTTCTTCTTTTAATTCTAAAACTAAAACAGTTATTCTTTTGTCATTATCAATACCGGGTGTCCATTCTGAACCAAATATTTCTCTTTCCTTGGGATAAATATTTTTATCAAATTCATTTGCTAAATTTTTTAGAGCATTTTCTACCTCTTTTCTTTTTTCTGGCAGGATTTTGCCCCAATAATTATCTTCTACATAAAAATAGACAAAATCTCCAACCTCTCTTAAAGTAGCAGTTACCTGACTTCTTTTAGAAATTTCATAATTAGGATCAACAAAAAACTTGACCTGCTGGCCCAAAGAGTCAGAAAATACAGGATTTACAAAAATAAAAATACCACCTATTATCGCTGCTATAAAAAAATAAGTTCTAATTTTCCTACTAAAAAAAATCATATTCTTAAATCTGCCTTAAAATAGGCCTAATAGAAACTAAAATTCCCATTCTCTAAAATTTTTCTTATTTTACTTTAAATTAAATTCTATGTCAAAAATTAAATCTTTACCCGCCCAAGTTTGACTTTAGGAAAATTTGAGCGGGCAAGTAAATTTAAATGACTAAAATTCTCTAAACAATTTGCTTCACAAATTGTAAGGGCAAGCAAAATTCAAAACAAAATTAAGAAATTAAAGTTTTGAATTTTGAGCATTTGAATTTTGATATTGATTTGGAATAATTTGGAACACTTTGAAATAATTTAGAATAATTTTTGAATTAGCTTTAAGCTTTACGCTTTAGCTTTGAGCTTTGCGCTTTGAGCTTTGCGCTTTGAGCTTTATTAATTTAGTCCACAGAACGTTCCATGGACCAAACAGTACCATAGAACAGTCTATGGTACTGAAAACCAAGTTTTTTAGTTTCCAGCTTATCACTTATCACTTGTTGCTTATCACTATTAACTGTAGGTTTACATTGGTCTTAAGAGTTTTTTGCTCTGTTTATTCAAAAGTTTGGCATACGTATATCTGACTTGGTTGACAAAGCTTTTCTTATCATCATCTATTACAAAAGTGTCAATGCCATCTCCAATAAGTTTTGCCTGCCTTTCCAAAGAAACATCAGAAAGATAAACTGCATCTGCTTTTCTGAAAATTACTTTATATAAAGGAAAAATTATTCTGCCTTTTATAAAACTTCTATTTTCTGCTTCTTTTTTATCAAAAGTTAATAAAAAATTAATATGATTATTAAAAATTTTTAATAAAACTGCCAAAAGCCCACCATAGCTTGCCATTACTGACCAAGCAAATCTAAAATTATATTTTTTTTGGAGTTTGTATGCTTTTATTAAACCAAATACCGGCAGAAAATATTTATCAACTCTGCTTCCTAAACCAACTCTATATATAAAATCCTTGCCAAGCTTCTCAAAATTAGATAATCCCTTTCTAAACTTTGTGGTGACTATATGAAATTCAGTATCCGGCATTGCTTTTGATAATTCAAATACTGCGCGTTCTGCTGGACCAAGATCAGGATAATATGTAACTGCAAATACCAGAATCCTTTTATCCGGTCTTTCTATGTTTCTAAAATGTTCAATTGTTTTTTCAATGCCCTCCTCAAGAGTAATCTTTGGTTCCCATCCTAGAATACTTCTGGCTAATGATATATCAGGGCATCTTCTTTTCGGGTCATCTGTGGCTTTATGTTGAAAAACAATCTTTGATTTTGAATTTGTTTTTTTAATAATAAGTTTTGCTAAATCCAGCATAGTTATTTCTCCGGGGTTGCCCAGATTTACCGGACCAATAAAATTATCTTTCTTCATCATTTTGTCAATTCCCTCCAATAAATCATCTATATATTGAAAACTTCTGGTCTGAAGTCCGTCTCCATAAATAACTAAATCTCTATTTGCTAAAGCGCTTACGATAAAATTTGTCATAGCCCTGCCATCATTTATATCCATTTTAGGTCCGTAAGTATTAAATATTCTTATAATTTTAATATCTACACCATACTGACGATGGTAATCCATAAAAAGAGTTTCTGCTAATCTCTTTCCTTCGTCATAACATGCTCTCGGGCCTATTATATTCACATTTCCTCTGTAATTCTCATTTTGGGGATGCTCTTTGGGGTCTCCATAAATCTCAGATGTAGAGGCCTGCATTATTCTGGCATTATGCCTCCTTGCCAATTCCAATATATTGATAACTCCGATAGTGTTGGTTTTAATTGTATGAATTGGGTCATATTGATAACTGGTATATGACCCGGCACAGGCAAAATTAAAAATCCAGTCAATTTTTTTCCTAAAGTTTATGGGTTTAATAATATCATGTTTTACAAATTTAAAATTTCTATCCTTTAGTAAATTCTGGATATTTTTAAAATCTCCGGTAGTCTGAAGATTATCAATGCATATAATCTTATGACCTTCTCTAAGGTATTTTTCGCATAAATGCGAGCCAATAAAGCCCGCTCCACCTGTAATAAGAATAGTCATGGTAAATTTAAGCGCAAAGCGCAAAGCTAAAAACTCAAAACTACAGTGTAAAGCGCAAAAGTAGTTAAATTCAAAATTCAAAGCACCAAATCCTAAATAAATTCAAATGACCAAAATTCAAAATTCAAAACAAAATTTTAAAATTAAAGTTTTGAATTTTGAACATTTGAATTTTG
>JAGGTM010000060.1 GCA_021163745.1 bacterium | reverse complement strand
TAGCAAAATTGCTTAATGTAACTCCCACTACTTTGAGAAACTGGGATAAAAAAGGGATTCTGAAACCATACAGGCATCCTGTTAATAATTACAGGTTATATAAAATTGAGGATATCGAAGCATTTTTAAGAAAAATAGAGCACTCCAAAACAAGCCGAGAAAAAAGAAAAATAGATGTTTTTGTGGAGGAATAAATCGGACAGAGATTCTCTTTTTTCTTTTTGAGAAAAGAGGGATTTTTTTTATCCTTCCCCGCCGTAATTTTGCCACACAAATAGGGTTGCGAGAAAAATCAGAGTTTACTCTTAATAAATAGAACAACCTTGACTTTCCGAAGTAAAATTACGGCGGAGGGGATTAAGAAGGGGGAGGTACTTTTCATTTCCTCCTCCCCCCAAAGGGAGGGGGAGGATTAAGGAGGGGGAGGGGAAAGGAAGTAATACTTCCCATCCCCCCTTTTTATCTCCCCCCTTCCCAGAGGGAAGGGGGGAGATATTCGTTGTATATCTTTCCCTTTCTTCTTTTTAAGGAGGTACCTCTTATATTTTCCCCTCCGACATAAGTCGGAAGAGAGAATATGGTGGGGGAGGGGTAATATCTTTCCTTATCTACAAGAGTTGGAGAGGGAAAATTTACAAATAATATGCGAGGTCTGCCCTTGCCCAAAGTTTGGACAAAGGGAAATCTCGTCCTCGCTTTAGAAAATTTAAGCAAGCCGGGGGTTGTGGATAATTTTAATTCAATTTAATTTGTATTGGATAACCGATATTGATTTTTGGCTTAAATAAGCCATTTTTTATTATATAAATTGTTTCAATATCTTTATTTTTATTACTTCTTGACAGGGTTTTTTATAAGGAATAAAATAAAAATAGAACAAAATAAAAAGGGAGAATGCCCTTTAATGCGAGAAGAAAATTTTTATACAATAGTTGCCAGTTTTTAATTCCCAGCAACCCTGGGTATTCTCCCTATTTTTATAATAATCTTATTTTAAGGATTGTCAAGTAAATTTAAATTTAGCGCAAAGCGTAAAGCGCAAAACAAATTTATCTCAAATCTCAAATCTCAAATGTCAAATCCATATGTCAAATGTCAAATCTGATAAATCTAAAAATATTCGTTATCGGGCTTATAAATTTTCTTTATCAATAATAAATCTTGTCAAAGATTTTCCAAAAGATAAAGTTTATATGATTTTTGCCGATCAACTATTAAGAGCCGCCACTTCAATAGGAGCAAACTTGATTGAAGCAAAATCGTCAAGTTCTAAAAGAGATTTTATCAAGTTTTACGAGATTGCTTTAAAAAGCTGTAATGAGACAATTTACTGGTTATGTCTTTTACGAGACGGGAAATTAGCAAGTGCTTCAAAGATTAATCCCTTAATAAAAGAAGCTGAAGAGATTGGAAAAATGATTGGTTCAAGCCTTTTAACTTTAAAAGGTAAAAAATAGATTTGAGATTTAAGATTTGGATTTGAGATTTGAGTTTTGACATTTGAGATTTTTATTGAGATTTCTATTGCGCTTTGAGCTTAAATTTGTTTTGAGATTTGAGATTTGAATTTTTATTATAATGGAACAACAAAATAATCAAAAATATATTTCTTTAAAGGAGGCATCTGAGATGTGTGAATATTCTCAAGAGTATTTGAGTTTGCGAGCAAGACAAAGAAAATTAAAAGCAGTGAAATTAGGAAGGAATTGGTTTACTACTTATAAATGGTTAAATGAATATATTAAAAAAGTAGGAGGAAAAGAAGTATTTATCCCCGAAGAGAATTTAGAAAAAGTTTCTTTTCGTAATATTACTGTTTCTCAGTTTATAAAGTTATCAGCGGAATTTATTCTGCGGGGGTTAGAAAAAATTTCTAAAGTTCCTGATAAATTAGGAATCTTTATAGAGAATCATATTGGAAATAAAATTGAGAAAGTTTTAAACTTTACAGTCACTTGGATTTTTTCTTTTAATTCTGTTTTTAAATCATATTCCGAGAAACTGTGCAAGTTGATTTTGATAATTTTAATAATTTTAATTGGGGGAATTTTTATATTCAATGAGAATACTAAAGCAGAATTTGGTAAAGTAGTAAATTCATTGGGAAATAATTTAGCAGAATTATGTATAAAAACTCCGCAGTATATTAAAGAAATTAAAACATTTGCTAAAAAATTGCCTTATAGTTTATCCGATACCATATCGGATACGTCAAATAAGTTATCGGATTTAGAAATCCAAGTAGGGGAGTGGATATTAGAAAATGCAAATTCTATTAAGTTTCCTCAGAATCTTAGATTTTCTCAAAATCTATCTCAAATTTCAATATCAAAATGTTTAAATGAAATATCTTTAGAGAATGAAAACTTAAAACACAAAGTCAATGACATATTGAAAGCAACTGGAAAAGAAATTGAGAAATTATCTTCTAAATTATCTTCCGCGGAAATTTCTGTTTTTGCATTCATTCAAGGCAATAATCTTTCATTTTCTTCATTATATAATACACCCCTTAGATTTCATAATACATTAAACAATAAACTAAATAATTTTTATTCTCAAATAGGAATTCAAGCTCAAAAACTGCCCTCTGCTTTTTGTGAAACCACTTCTTACGCATCTTCTCAATTACAAAAATTGCCATACATTTTTAATTCTGTTTTAAGAGATACTGCGCTCTCAGTGCGTGATGGATTTGTTAATTTTTCAGACAATTTAAAAAATCAAGGAAATTCTTTAATTGGAATAACCTTCCAAAAGAATACTGTAAAAAAAGGAGTTAAACAAATTGGTTCTACATTTACTTACCAGACCGGCAATATTAAAGAAAAAATTAGTAGCGCAATAAAAGAAAAATGGGAGAAAATTACTTCTAAAATGGGTGATGCTTATTTGAGGATAACAGAGTTTTTTATTCCACATTACTCTGTGACCCCTGCGCCTACTTTTCAAAAAACAAAAGTTGTAAAAGTACAAACCCCTGAAGTAGAAAAAATAGTAGAAAAAGTAGTGAAACAAGAAGCAACACCCAAGCAAATTACAAAAATTACCAAAGAAAAACAAATAGAAAAAGTAAAGGAGGTAGAAAAAATTATTGAAAAAACCGTTGAGTCAGCAGAATTAAGTTCTTTAGAAAGTAAAATAGATGGCTTATCTGAAAAAATTGTTAATCTGGAAAATAAAATAAATTCAAAGATACAAATTACTACTGTTCCTTCTTATGCTCCTGTTTATGTTCCTTCATCAGGAATTCAGGTCTCTGGAAATGCATTATTGACCTCTTTGAATGTTACAGGTCATGGAGCAATCGGCGGAGATTTTGGAGTTAAAGGAAGCACTTCTTTTGGAGATCCTAATAAAGAGACAGACACCTTGACTGTTTATTCTACTTCTGACTTTAAAGAAAGTGCAACTTTTGAAAAAAGCGTAACTTTGGAAAAAGGACTTTCTGTATCCGGAGCAAATTTAACTGTGGGCCTATTTTCTGTTGACCCCTCTACAGGAAATATTACTACCTCGGGCACGCTATCTGTAGCCACTAGTACTTTAGCCACTACTACTATTGCAGAATTGTCCATTACTAATAATGCCACCACTACTGGCTCTCATTATGTTGGAGGAGATATTACTGCTGGTTCAGGAATTATTTTAGGAGGGGTAAGAAGAACTACTTGGCCTACTGGAGGAAGTAGTGGAGGTGCTGCTTGGGAACAAATCTGGACAGGAGCAATAACTCCAACTACCAGTGATG
>JAGGTM010000022.1 GCA_021163745.1 bacterium | reverse complement strand
GTCAAAATCTCTATATTACTAATTTTCGCTAATTTACCGCGAATTTCGCGAATATCAATTATTCTATCCATAGGATCACGGTTATAAGCGCGCTTGCCAATATTTTTAATCAAATTTAAAATTTCTTCCTTTTTATCTTCAGGAACATTTTTCAAAATAATCTGACCTTCATATTTTCCGTCTCTTATCATTTGGCATGCCGGGCATAATATAAATTTTACTCGTTTTTTATCAGATAAATGTCTGTAGTCTTCCAATTTATGGTGCCAAGATTTGTAAAAATAATAAGCATTGCATTTAGGACAGATAATTATATCTTTTTTGCCCGGGCCAAACTCCTGCTCCTCTTTTTTTGATTTAGGAACCCTCTTTGCAAATTTACCCTGAATTTGAAATTTCGTTTTTTGTTTCATATGAATGAAAGGAATAAGCAATAAAATAGTACAAAAACTTCAAAATATATATCTGACCTGATAAAATATTCCTAATATAAAAAAAATTACCAAAGACCAACTTAAAAAAACAGGAAGATTTAACGAAAATTCAGGCGTTCTCTTGCTTAATCTCTTTGCCTTATGATATATCACAATAAGAATTATTGCCTGAATAGCACAAAAGCACGCGCCTATGCTTCCTATAACTTTGATAAAATCTCTTAAGTTTAATACATAAGCCAAAAAAGGCACAGAAATTGTCAACAACCAAGCAATGTGTTTATTTATATTATAATCATACCAAAAAATTTTTTTTAGATTTATTCCTAATATCAAAAAAGAACTCGCAACTGCCAGAACCCCAAAAATTGCCACTAAAACTATATAGGAACTATGAAAAAAATAACTTAAACCCTCCATTGCCTCTTCAGAAGTATTCCTACCTGTAATTCCTACTACTATAAAAGCAAATAAAAAATAAATAATTGCCGGAATAACGGTTCCAAAAATAATAACTTGTTTTATTTTGTGTGATTTATCTTTTAAAATTTCTTTTATTTCAGGAACAGCAACCTGCCCTAATAATGAAAAAAATATAACGCCATATGGAAGAAAAAAATTAGAAAAATCAATAGTTTTCAAATTAGAATAATTTATATAAGGAAAACCGATTATTAATACTAAAATTACCACTAAAACCAAAAACAAACTCATAAGAATCTCCAAGGGGGCAATAAATTCTAATCCAAATAAAACAAGTAAAGAACAAACAAAAAAGAAAATAATGCTCCACATAAATTCACTTCCATTAAATATTATTTTCAAAAAAGAACCGCCTACAATGATATAAGACAAAAGCGCTCCGTAGAAAATAACAATACTTATAATACCCGCTATTATCTTTCCGAATCTCCCCAGATATTTATAGGAATACCCGACGAAACGATGTCTTCCTGGCGTTCTAAGAATAATCTCTGCATAATACAAGTGCAAAAGCAAAACCGCAAAAGTTAATATAAACAAAAAAACAACTCCAATCAAAAATCCGGATTTCGATACCACATAGGGAATTCCAAAAATTCCCACTCCTACAATTGCGCCTATTAAAGTCGCTACTGACTGATAAATTCTAATCATATTCAACCATCAATTCCTTAAAATCCGAAATAGCCTTTAACAACAATCAAGAAAATAGACACACAAAATCTATTTCCCGATATCTCTGCCGTAAAAACTAAATTCCGCTGATAAAAATAAGCAGAATTTGACAAAAAGTCCGATTTTATTTATATTCATCTGTCTCTTTTCCGCCAAAGAATTTTTCTAACTTTGTTTCTACATTAAGTTTTCTAACAACAAAGAGAAGCAGAAAAGACAGTAAAGTGGCAAATACGGCAAGATAATAAAATCCACATCCTACCGACATCCCAATCCCTGCAGAAACCCAAAGCCCCGCTGCTGTAGTTAGTCCCCTAACTCTAAACCCATGGCGAATAATTAGTCCTGCTCCCAGAAAACCAATTCCAACTATTATCTGTCCGGCAATCCTAGATGGATCATAATTTATCTCATTCCCCTTCAAATACCCGAAACCGTTTAAAGACAAAATGGTGAATAGGGCAGAACCAAGACAAACCAAACTATAAGTGCGTGTACCAGCCACCTTCCCCAGATGCTCTCTCTCCATTCCTAAAATACCTCCCAGGAATGCAGATAGTATTAATTTGAAAAAATATGTAGCCATTTTTGTATTCGCGCAAATTCGCGTGAAATTAGCGTAAATTATTAATCTTTAAATTAGCGCAATTCGCGTGATTCTTTTTAGTATAAATCATGATATTTAAGGTATTCTCCATTTGTTCTTATCACCGCCTCCTAATAAATGCATATGGATATGCCTCACTAACTGGCCAGCCCCCTCGCCCGTATTAACAATCAGTTTATATCCACTTTTATTTATATTATACATCTTAGCAACTTTTTTCGCAGCCAGAATCATCTTCCCGGCTAACTCTGTGTCAGTTAACTCATTTAAAGAAGAGATATGAACTTTTGGCACAATTAAAATATGAACCGGAGCTCCGGGATTGATATCCTTAAACGCGATTATATCTTCATCTTCATACACAATATCGCTTGGTATTTGTTTTTTTGCAATTTTACAAAAAATACACTCGCTCATAATTTTTGTAAAAAAGACATTAAACTCTCTTTCTTCTTCTCATTTTTTGTCTAAGTTTTTTTGCTAAATCATTCAGTTTTACAACTTCTTGTATTCCGGTATTCATATCCCTTATAATAATTTTTTCCTCCAGCGCCTCTTTATGTCCCAAAATAAGAGAAAAATCAACCTCGTATTTATTCGCAATTTTTAATTGAGATTTAATGCTATCTTTAGATAAGGCACTAATAACACTAAATCCGGATTTCCTTAATTTTTCAATTATTTTTAAACTTTTTTTCTTTGCCAAATCTCCCAATTGAGCAAAAAATATCTGATTTTTCTTTCCCTTTTCTGCTCTAATATTTCTTGTCTTCATTAAAGAAATTACCCTTTCTATTCCTAAGGCCCCTCCTACTGCAGGAGTTGGTTTACCCCCTAAAAACTCTACTAAATTATCAAACCTACCTCCCGCTGCTAAAGCAGATTGCCTTAAATCCTTGCCTTCTTCAGGCAAAATTTCAAATACAGTTTTTGTGTAATAATCTAGGCCCCTAACTAAATGAGGATTTAAAAAATAAGGAAGTTCTAATTCATCTAAAAATTCTAACACATTTTTGAAATGCGACTTACAATCATCACACAAATAATCTAAAACCTGAGGAGCTTCTCGGGCTAAATTCTGACAGGACGGATTTTTGCAATCCAAAAGTCGTAGCGGGTTTATGCCCAACCTTCTTCTGCAATCAGAACAAAGTTTCGCTTTCTTATATTTATAATAAGCTACTAACGCCCTCCGATAACCCGGCCTGCATTCTTTACATCCAATGCTATTTATTTGAATAGATAAATTCTTGATTCCCAACTCTTTCAAAAAAATATAGAACACAAAAATAATCTGAGCATCTAATACAGGGGAGCTTCCGCCTATTGCTTCTAATCCCCATTGATGAAACTCCCTATATCTACCATGCTGCGGCGCTTCATAACGAAAAAACGGTCCGACATAATAAAGTTTAACCGGCTGCGACATGCCTATCATGCCATTTTCTATGTAAGCACGAACGATCCCCGGTGTTCCCTCTGGTCTTAAGGTCAAATAATCTCCTCCCTTAGTTTTTAAGTTATACATTTGTTTTTCTACGATATCTGTGCCTTCTCCAGTGCTTCTTAAATATAAATCCGTTTCCTCCAGAATAGGAGTATCAATTCGAGAAAATCCATAATCTTCTGACAATTTGCTTAAAGTTTTGTAAATTTTCCTCCAATAAGGCCATTCATCAGGTAAAATATCATGCATGCCTTTTGGTCTATGAAATTGTCTAAATTTTCTTTTGGGCATAACTTTATAATTGACAGTTGACAGTTGGCAGTTGACAGTTGACAAGAAAAAGAATTGAAATCAACTAAAAAATTGCTGCATTGCTAAATGGCCAAGCCCTGATCCAAACCCTTCCTATAATATATTTTTTAGGAACCGGACCCCATCTTCTAGAATCAGAAGATGCATTTCTGTTATCTCCCATCACAAAATACTCGTCTTTCTCCAATTTCATTTTAACATTTCCCCATGTAGTTTGTCCAGATTTTAAATACTCCGATTCATCTAATATAATCCCGTCAGGAAATTCTTTATTATAAATAACTACTTTGCTATCTTTTATCTCTATCGTCTCTCCGGGTAATCCAATGATTCTCTTAATATAATAAGAAGAGGGATTCAGGGGATACCTAAATACAATCACCTCCCCCCTTTCAGGTTCTCTAACTCTGTAACTCAACTCATCAACGATTAAATAATCCCCATTATTAAAGTTTGGCTCCATAGACGCCCCTCTTACAAAAAATGGTTGAATCAAAAAATATCTCACAGGGATAATAATAGCTAATGACACTATTACTACTTTTACTACTTCAAAAATGAATAAAAAAAATTTTTTCATAATATAAGCAAGATCTGTGCTATGCCTTTGTTAGCATAAGATAAGCCCTGTACCATATTTTTTATTGACACAGGATAAAAAAACATTACGAGACCATTTATTCTGCTCAGAGCATACTATGCAATCCCGAGAGATTGCTTCTTCGGCTTCGCCTACTAGTAATAACGAGAAGGGGCATTCCGAAGATTTTACTCTCGGCAAAGCCGAGGGAAAGCGCCTAATAAAACGTGCGAAACCTTAGTGAAACGAATAAAATCCCAGCGAAATACTAAAATAAGGAGGCCTGTTTTCTTGAAAAATTTTCAACTTCTCCTTCCTTGAAAATTTTTATCTTTCCGTATTCCCCGTCATAACCGGGAGATATATAAACCTTTCCCTCTCTTACCCTTCTTATCCCTTCCGCTATCTCCGGTAAACTCAGTTGTTCTATCCTGCTTATATCTGCCTCCAGGAGCACTTTGAATTCGCTTCCAAAATAATTTATAAGTTCTTTATATTTCCCTAAAACTGCTTTTGTTGTGCTTTTTACTCCCAATGCATCCGCGATAATCTCTTCCAACGGAATTAATTTCAAAAATGGAATGATTTTATCCGGCCTCCCTCCCTTGGGTCTATCAGATAAATCTTCTACTCTATGACAAACCCCGATAGTTAGAGGTTTATTGCATTTTGGGCAAATATTATTTATCTTTTTTGCATCTTCCGGAGACAAACAAATGCCACAATTTCTATGTCCATCAAAATGATATTTTCCCTCCTCCGGATAGAATTCAATAGTAGAAACTAATTTTAAATCGCAAAACTCATCTGCATTTTTTCCAAGTTTAATTGCACTTATAATATTTTTATAACTTAATTTCTCTCCTTCAAAAACATTTGCCTCTCTGCCAATTTTGCTTGGGCTGTGAGCATCTGAGTTGGAAACCAAGGTAATATTATCTAAAGAAGAATTTCTCCAACTCATCTCAGGATCAGAAGATAAACCTGTCTCACCGGCATAAATATATTTTGAATATTCTTCAAAGCATTCTTCTATAGAATCAAATCCAGAATTAGCTCCGAACAGAGAAAACCATGGAGTATATATATGCGCAGGTATCACCATACAATCTGGACAGGTATTTAAAATTATTTTTAATAGCTCTTTTGCATCTACCCCCAAAATAGGCCTACCATCTGCCTTGAGATTTCCAATCCAGCTCAAGTAACTATTAATCTTCTCAACCATCTCAAAGGACGGAGCCAAAACTACTAAATGGATTTTTCTAGTTCTGTTGTTTTTAGAATAAATACAACTTATTTCCGTGGTTAATATAAATCTCAGTTGATTGTCTCTGTTGTTAGAATTTGACGCCAAATTTATATTATAAAAACCTAAATTGTTACCTTTAACATCTTTCAATAAAAAATTCTTTTTCTTCAATTTATAAAGACCGTCTTCCGCTTCTTCTAACTTCTCTTTCAATTCTTTCAACCATAAAGGGTGTGTAAAATCTCCTGTTCCCAAAACATTGACCCCCTTAATTCTCGCCCACTTACTCATATTTTCTATATCCATGTCAGATGAGGTAGCCCTGGAATATTTAGAATGTAAATGCAAATCGGCGATAATTTTCATAATTAATAATACTTACCCAGATAAAATTAACGGCTTATAGGTGCAGCGCCGCATCAAAGTTTTTAATCTAAAGGGATATCCTTTTCTAGTTCTTTTAAAATTTTCCGTTCCATCATTTCCATCTCTTTTCTTTGTCTTTCTCCTCTCTCATGGTCATACCCAAACAGATGAAGAATACCGTGAATAAACAAAATGCTCAATTCTTTGCTTATAGAATGTCCGATTCTTTTTGCCTGTTTTTTTGCGCGGGGATGAGAAATTACTATCTCCCCTAATCTATTAATCCCATCAGGGAATTCTACAAATTCAATGCCCTTTACCCTTGGATACATCTTTGCTAAATATTTAATGATCGAACCAGTTTTCTTTGCCCTTGATGGTTTTGCAAAATTAGAAAATGCAAGAACATCTGTAGTTCTATTTCTACCTCTGTAAATTTTATTTAACTTTCTCATTCTTCCATCTCCAACAATAGCTAAACTTATCTCTACCTCCCCCTTTAATTTAAAATCCGGCCTCTCTTTTTTTATTATTCTTAAAGCAAGTTCGCCAGCTTTCTTAAATAGCTCCTCATCTATATGGCTCTGGGTAAAATTATGAATTTCTATAATCATAAATAAACTAATAAAATAAAAACAAAACAGGGTATTGTTGATTTATTAAAACAAACCCCACACTACAGCTTTACCACATACTACGGCCTTATAGCCGTGGTGTGGGGTAAATCAGATTTAGGAAAAGAAACCCAGCTTTTTCAATTTTTCTCGCTCCTTAATAATTCTAATTCTTCTCAACGCAGATTCCCGTTTCTCTCTCCTGGTCTTTTTTTTGATGTAAAATCTTCTCTTTTTTGCCTCGTTTAAAATACCGCTTTTTTGAACCGCTCTGGAAAAGCGTCTTACTAAAGCAGAAACTGTTTCTTTTGGTTTTCTTTTTACTTCTATGCTCATAAATTTATTTATAGAAAGCGAGTTTAGTTACCCCGCAATACGGTTTTACAGCCGTGGGGTGGGGTAAAATCAAGTCCTACTTTTGTTTTGTGCGGAATTTCTCTCTTCATCAATTAACTTTGTTAATTTTTCTACTAGCTTTTTTGGGTTACTATCGTATACAATTTTTCCCGGCCCACGATGAGAATTTTCCACAATTCCTTTTATTATATCTGCAGTTCCTCCTGTATTTGTTAATATCCCAATTGGCTTCTTTTCCTCAAAGCTAATAGTAAATTCATTTAATGTTCCTATTCTTCCGCAAATAATTATTACTCCATCTGCACAACGACATAAAAATAAATTTCTTCCCGCATATTCAAATCCAGTATAAATAATTAAATCATGATTATCAATAGGAAGACGATACTTTCTCAAATGTGATTTTTCCGAAGCGGCCGGAGAAACTCCTATCACTATTCCATTTGCTTTTTTTGCTCCTTTTGCCGCATAATAAGGAATTCCTGTAGTTGCTCCTGTAATCAAAATTCCATTATGTCTAATAATCTCTTTCCCAACTTCTTCTGCCTTTTTTGCGGCTGTTTTTTCGCAATGATTTATCTCCGCCGCACCCGACACTGCAATTTTATATCTCATAAAAATGAAAAAATGAAAAATAAGAAGAGAAATTACCTAAAAATCTCTCTCCCCGATTTTTCATTCTTTGGTCAATATTCTAACTTTAGTATTATATCACAATTTTTAAAAAATAAAATACCCGGAATCTTCACCCTTTGACTCGCTAAAACTTTACCAAGGGCAAGACCACAATAAATTGTCTCGGCTCAATTATTCTCGTATACTGAATAACAGTCCTCCTAAATTCTGCTTTTAGCAAAGTTTGAGAGGGCAGGTTTGATTCCTAGCTTTTGAAATATTGAACATTAAATATCTAATATAGAACGTTGGATGTTCGATGTTTGAAGTTTTGTCATTTTCAACATCCAATATCCCGATCCGCTCGTCCAACAGACGAACTAGGACCCCATCTCTAACATCCAATATCTACATAGTGCTTAGCACTTTTAATAACTAATAGCTATATAAATTCTTGCAAATTTTTTATTAAAGATTATAATAAAAAACAGCGGGGTGGAGCAATGGCAGCTCGTCGGGCTCATAACCCGAAGGTTGCAGGTTCGAATCCTGCCCCCGCAAATTATATTGCCGG